>DATERO010000163.1:0-3133 GCA_035271465.1 Dysgonamonadaceae bacterium
GTGTTTATTCATTAATACTCACACAAATTATAGTTTGGCATGTTTTTTGTATTATTGTATGTTAGAATTAAGAAGTATGCAATGGTGAGATGCAAATGAATTTTCTCAAGCATATCTTAATTATTGAAAAATAAAAAGAAGGGTTGACCCTTATATTATTGTATGACACATGAAAACACATTGCTCAATGCATTTTATTTTGAGTGTCCTTTCAAAAAATATAAATCAACAAACTTAGGCAAGGTTATCGCCACTTTTTCAATAGAGACAGGTTGTCAAAGAAGGTTATTGTTTCTTTGTTGTATATCTCGTAATTCTAACGTGTGCTGAGAAAACCACTTCAATTCTATTTTTCGCAAGTCGATGAAATAGATGGCTAGGTGGCCTCGAAATTTAAAATACGATTTTCATGATTAAAAATGAAGAAAAAAAATTAATTGAAATCTCTTACTCCTGTTTGTTGAAACTGGAAGTTCCACAACTGGCGGAGCGAGTAATTGAGATTATTGAAGAGCATGAGCCTGAAACGCTCAAAATTGATGGTGCTTACAATTTGTTGACTGCCAAGCAGGATCATATTGATAAGCTTTTTGTTTGGTATCGTTCGCATCCTTTGACCAAGGAGCTGAATGTGTTGCGCAAAGTACGTAGGTTGAACCTCAGAAAGATTACATTTCATCTTCGAGTGGTTATCCAAGAGGACATATCGGGCGTGGACAAATCGGTGAATTTGGTGAAGAGCGAATTGGAACGCTTTATCCTTGATTTTAACTCGGGCAAGAACGAAGAAGTGAAATGTAGAATGCTGACTCAGTTTTTCAGCCTCATTGAGACAAGCGAGGAACTTGAAGAGGCATTTTCGACACTCAACTTTACATCCTTCTTGAATGATTTGAGAAGTACTCACTCAAGAATTATGGCGTTGATAGAGAATAAGATGACCACGATTTCATACAGACCAATTGAGAAAACTCCTTATCTGAAAAAATCAGTGCTCAATGGTATTAAGTTTATGTTTATGGAGATAGAATTGGCTATTTTGAAATATCCAGAGATAAACTATCAACCACTGTGCAATAAGCTTAATGTGGTATTGAATTATTATGCCAATTTGATCAATCTTCGTCAGTTGTCTAACAAACGAAAAGCTGAAGAAGGGGACGGACTTGAAACAGGCGAAACGAATGGTATTGAAACACCTGAGAATAATGAGCTTGAAATGAGAACCACTTCTATTGAAATACCTAACTCGGCAACACGTTTATTGAGTGTGGATGTGTTGAAGAAGAATGGTAATAGCAATGGTGACGGAAATGCTGTGAATAACAACACAGTTGATAATGAAAAAGCAGCTGCAACGCCTTCGAAAACTTTGCAACTGCCTGATGTAAATAAAGACGAAAGCAAGTAAGTTTTAATGTTAGATTAAAACATTCTCAATTTTAAAAAAAAGCCCTGATGCGTAATGCATTGGGGTTTTTTCATGCCCGAATCACAAGGGATGAGTTTAAATCTTGGTTTTGAACGCAGTTTAATACAATGTATAATACGTTGTTCGATGCAAAACTAATAATAATTTGGGGAAAGAACAAAGAAAGTTGATAAATTAATATTCTTTGGGAAGTCAAAGGATGGAAAATTGACCCTTCGACTACGTTTAGGGCAGGAAATTGATAATGATTGCGTTGAATATTTTATAAATGAAAAACATTGACGCTTATTGGAAATGTTGTGCAAGGGATAAATTGAGATAATGCCACCACCTCCAGGGTTAAAGCTTCTTGTTGATTATGGGTGCTATAATAATATCAACCCTTACGGGTTTTGGTGAATGCAATAGCTGTTTGGTATGACTCCGAGGGAGTCACATGTTTATAGTAATAGCTGATACTATAAACATACGACCCTGAATGGGTCGAATCATAACAACTACGATGTCAACTATTTGGATTTGAATAGCTTTTGCATTATACACTGTATGTGAGCAATAGAATGTTGAAACAGTAAGGGCGGTACCTATGTGTCCGCCCTCAATATAAAGCAAATCCATTTGTAGTGGCGCACTTGAGTGTGCGCCTTGCAAAATGTTTGCTCAAACACTCTGTCATCCTGAACATAGTGAAGGATCTGTATAATCATCATAGAGTCTTTCAACAGATTCTTCCCGTTGGTCGGAATGACAGAGACTATTTTGCATGCACGTTTATTTACACATTACTTGAAATATTCTTTGCGCCTTTACGTCTTTGCGAGAGTAATTTCTTCTCATTTTTTTTGTGCACAAAGATTAGTATTTATACAACTACAACTTCAACTGCATGCAATGATATAAAGTAGTTCTAAACTATAGAACTATCTCAATAATTTGCATGGGTGAATCAACTATATAATCAGGCTTTTCTTTGCTGAGCTTTTCCTTTGAATTAAATCCCCAGGTAACTGCAATGTTTTTGATTCTGGCTTTTTTTGATGCAATGATATCTCTCTCCTCATCTCCCACATAAATCACTTCATGAGGATTTATTTGCTGTTTGCTACACATTTTTTTCAACACTAAATGCTTACCAAAAATAGAACTACCAGAATATACAAATTCAAACAAGTTGTCAATCTTATGTTCTTTTAGAGTAGCAATGATATTCTCTCTTGAATTGCTTGACAAAATGCCAAGTTTATAATTCTTTTTTAAATTTGTGAGCAAGTCGATGATACCTGGAAACAGCTTAATATCTTTATTGTTTCTAAGTTTAGAAGTAATTTTTAGAGACATCTCTGGGAGTTTCCAAAGTGGAATATTCAACTTTTTAAGCAATCCCTTGGTATCTTCATTTTTAATTGACTCAAAATCAAAATCGACAGCATATTCTCCATATTCATTTATGGCGATGTTTTTTATGACCTCAAATGTGTCAGCAATTGTGCCATCAAAATCAAAAACTATGTATTTAATCATATTATTTTATTGTGGAAGAGAGCAGAGTAAATATTACTCCGATTGTATTTTCGACTCAATATAATCATAAAGCAATCGGACACCAACGCCTGTTCCTCCCGTTTGTATGTAACCTTTATTTTCTTTTACCGACGCAGTGCCTGCAATGTCTAAATGAATCCAATCATAGTCTGTGAAATG
>DATERO010000164.1:0-3022 GCA_035271465.1 Dysgonamonadaceae bacterium
GCATGTACAAAATAGTAGAAGGATTTGTTGACGAACTGGCAAAAGCAAATGTAAAGATACATTACAATACAGAAATAGTGGACTACACATTTAATGGCAAAAAGATTGAATCTGTAGTGGATGGAAATGGTAAAAGATGGAGTGCAGACACTATATTAATAAATGCTGATGCTGCTGTTTTTAGAAGTTCGGTGATGAAGCACAAAAAGTACACAGTAGAGAAGATGGATAAGATGAGTTGGACCATGGGTTATCTCACATTCTACATTGGCCTGAAATGCAAACTCCCACAAGTAAACCACCATAACTATTACCTTGGCTCTAACTTCAAGGAATATGCAGACAATGTATTGAGAGATGCAGATACGTTGCAAAAACCCTATTACTATGTGAATGTGGTTTCGAAGTACAATGATGATTGTGCACCCGAAGGATGCGAGAGTCTGTTCTTTGTTTGTCCTGTTCCCAATTTGCTCAACAAACCCGACTGGAGCGACAAAGATGAGATTGTTGATAGCATCATAGCTGACTTCTCCAATAGAATTGGCAAAGATATATCACCAGAGATAGTTTCGCGCACGATTAACACCCCCATTGAGTGGCAAGAGCAATTTAATCTATACCGTGGTAGCGGTTTGGGACTTTCTCATACCTTCAATCAAATTGGCGCAATGCGTCCTGCCAATGTGGATGAAAAGTTCAAAAACTTATTTTATGTGGGTGCTTCCACCATTCCTGGTGCGGGATTGCCTATGGCAATGATAAGTTCAAAATTAGCGTTTGAGAGGATTGAGAAGTATTTGGAGAAATAGCTGGAGATATAGCTGGATCAATGAGTTGCTTAAAGTTGTAATGGCTTACTTCAAGTGTAGTCGAGCATATCGAAAATAATTTTTCAGTTGCAATAGATCAACACAATAAAATAAAACCTTTAAACAAGAATAATAGTATGAGTAAGAAATACCTCTTGTTCAATGTAATAATAGTGTCAATCTTGGTTAGTTGTGGTTCGCTAAAAACAGGACATAAAGATGCAGGTTCATTATTGTTAAACCAAACAAATAATAATAACCTTATCGAAGATGATGGAATAGAACTTATCACGGCAGTAGAAAAACAGCCTGAATTTCCTGGAGGATTTGAGGCTCTAATCAAATACTTAGATGATAATGTTCGTTATCCCGATGAAGCTTTAAAAGATGCAATTGAAGGAAAAGTTATTGTTAGATTCGATGTAAATAAAGACGGAAGCATCTCTGATATAGCTATCGTTCGCAGTTTACAGCCTCTATTGGATGCTGAAGCTGTGCGTGTTATAAACGCAATGCCAAAGTGGTATCCTGGAACTCAAAGAGGCAAACCTATAAAAGTGGGGTTTACTTTACCAGTGAACTTTAGTTTAAATTATTTAGATAGAAAACATTAATAGTTCACTTCTCAATCATAAAATAGGATTGAAATTAACACCAACAGCAACACTTTATTAAGAATTGAATCTAAAACCGAAAAAAATTAGTATAAGATTATTTCTAACAATTTATTTCTAAGAAAACCTTTCGTTAGTGGGTTATTTTTTAGCTCTACTACTTTTCCTAACCACCCACTTTTCCCGTGCCTCTTCCGATCTCTTAATTAATTCTTCACGATTAAATTCAGTGTATTCAATTCTCTCATTACCTGCCAAGGTATCAAACATGCCGAGCAGCATGCGCAGTTGTTCCTCATCAGAAATCATATTTATTATCTCATTAAAAGGCTCTTTTTCTCCAATTTCAAATCTAATATAAGCCTGTCTAAATTTTACAATTCCATACTCAGGGTCAATTGCTATTATTTGATCTAAATAATCGGCAGATTTTTCATTGTTCTCCTTATCTTCATTTATATCTGCGAGTCTGTCCAACACATCTAAGTCAGTGGGCGACAATTCGTAAGCCAATAAGAAAGCTTTTTCTGCAGCTTCATCGTCATGATCACGAAGCGCAAGTTCGCCTTGCAATGTATAATATTGCACGGTGTTTTTATCTTCTTCAGGTATTCTTTTGTATATTTCTTTTGCTTCTTCTCCTTTATCCCAGTATAAATAAAGGTGAGCCATCTTCAAAAGCACATCCTTTGGTCCGAATCTTTCCGCTTTCTCTTCTAATAGTTTTAAGACTTTCTCATGATTATCCAATCCCCAATACTCTTCCAGCTCTTCATACCTTTTTATTAAATCATCGTAGAGACTTTCGTCATTAGGTGATGCTTCAATACACTCATTCAGAAGCTTCAGTTCTTCTTCATAATTATCATCTTGATTATAACTCAATGCTTTCAATTGCAACACATGTACAGCATTATCTTTAATTGCCAGAGCAAAATCGAATGCTTCAATGGATTTTTCATAATCCCAGTTATACGAAAACAACATTCCCAAATTCACCCATGCATCAAACGAATAAGGATTAATATCTATAATAGTATTAGTTATCTCAATTGCTTTATCTATATTATCACTCCACTCATAAGCATAAGAGAGCCCCTCCAGTACTTCAACATTGGTGACATCTATCTCATTGGCTTTCTCCAATAACATTATAGCGGTATCATATCGCTCAGCTTCATTATATAGATATGCTACCTTAGTAATAAATCTAAAAAACTTCTCCTCATCCAAATCTCCATTCAAGATATAATCTAAAAAAGCATCAGCTTCTTTGATCTTATCCAAATTAAGCAGGCACTCGAACTTCACTAATAACAAATCAACGTTCGTTTCATCCTCAGGTATTGTCAGCAAGTAATCGTAGGCCGCTTCATAACTTTTTGATGCCAACAATACTTTTGCTTTAGTAATCATTAATTCAGCACTTTGTGGATGTATCCCTAATCCTAAGTTTACAACACGCTCTGCTTCTGAGGTTTCTTTCTTTTTACTATAATAATTAGATATCATTACAAATTCATCAGCATCAAAGTACAGACTTTTATTCATATAACCCATCCGCTCATACTTTTGAATGAGTTCTGTTATGTTCAT
>DATERO010000165.1:0-5728 GCA_035271465.1 Dysgonamonadaceae bacterium
ATTTCGAGTTTGCAAGATCCACAGCTTTCCATCTTGAATAGTAAATTCCAGATCTTGCATATCTTTGAAGTAATTCTCCAACTTTTGTTGAGTCTCTATAAGCTCTGCTGCGCAATCGGGCAGTACCTCTTCAAGAGATGGGTATTTTGCAGCCCTTGTTGTCTCATCCACGCCTTGCAACTTTGCCCATCGTCTTGAACCTTCTAACGTGATTTCTTGAGGTGTTCTAACTCCCGCTACCACATCTTCTCCTTGTGCATTAATTAAGTATTCACCATTAAATATATCCTCGCCAGTAGCAGCATCACGTGTAAAAGCAACACCAGTTGCTGATGTATTACCCATATTACCATAAACCATTGCTTGAACATTTACAGCAGTACCCCATTCGTCGGGGAAGTTGTTCATTTTACGATATAGAATTGCTCGGTCATTCATCCAACTATCAAATACTGCACATACAGCACCCCATAGTTGATCCCAAGGTGATTCTGGAAAGTCATGTCCTGTTTGTTTTTTAACGGCTTGCTTGAAGTCTTTTACCATAATCTTCAAGTCATCTACCGTTAAATCTGTATCAAGCTCAATACCTTTGCTTTCTTTGGTTTTCTCCATTATTTCTTCAAATGGATCTCTATCATCTTTATTTTCAGGCTTCATACCAAGCACAACACCACCGTACATTTGTATAAATCTGCGATATGAATCCCATGCAAATCTTTCGTTACCTGATTTTTTGGCAATTCCTTCTACTGCATCATCATTCAACCCAAGGTTTAAAACAGTATCCATCATTCCTGGCATTGAAACACGCGCCCCTGAACGAACAGAGACTAAGCATGGATTTTCTTTATCTCCAAACTTAGTCTCTGTTAGATTCTCAACAAATTCAATTGCTTTTTCAACCTCATCTCTCAAAAGATCAATAATTGCATCTTTTCCAAGTGTGTTATATTCAGCACTTACTTCAGTAGTAATGGTAAAACCAGGAGGAACTGGCACACCTATTAAGTTCATTTCAGCAAGGTTTGCACCTTTTCCACCTAGCAGACTCTTCATATCTGCTCTACCTTCGGCAATTCCGTTTCCGAAAGTATAGACTCTTTTACTATTCATAGCTGTTATTGTTAATTATGTTGTGATTTTTAGTTTCTACAATTCTTTAGCTCTGCGGTTGTCTATTATTTATTTTTCTTATATGTTCTTACTTTATTCTATTGTCATTTTAGGATTCACTTGTAACATTTCATCTACAATCGGTTGTTGCAAGTTGTTAATACTGTCTTTATTATTTTCTTTCTTACCCAGCGATATTTGGTGAAGTTGGATAGGCACTTGAGGAAACTTCCCGCTCAAGTGAACAAATCCATGAACGGATGATATTGTGTCTTGATCTATCGATTTAATAAGAGGGAAGCTATATGATTTATTTTCTGTCAACTCTGACCCGTGATAAAATGTTGTATCGGCATAATCAATTTTAAGCCTAGACTTCAATGAATAGGAGTCAGTTGGATAAATTCCCAAAAGTTTAAAACTAAAGAATATGGTATCCATATCTCCAAATCTATCGGCTAGCTGTGTTGAATCAAGGTGGAATTTAAAGCCTCGTTCGCAACCTAAAGTTGCAATACGAAAGTTAAGTGGTATATAGTCAGGTCCCTTTTCTTCAATTGAATTATCTCTGGCTGATAATAGAGCTCGCTCTTTTTCTATTTCACTTTGCCTTCTCTTGATGCGAGATTTAACAGAATCATTTATTTGTAGATAGATATCAATTTTATCAGAGTACCATGATAAAGAAGTATCCCAACGTGCTTCTGATATTTTGTGCTTTTTAAGTACTTGATCAATTAAAGCTTCTTTTTTTTCTGGATTGTTATATTCTTGATAATCTGATTCGATTAATGCTTCAGCAACATACATGTCATACATCACATTCTCCATTTTCCTACGAGTAAGAACCTCATCAGGACGGTTATGACATGAAGAAACCATCGTTGTAAGAATAAATAAAAGTAAGTATTTGAATAGCTTATCCATTCATTTAATTATTGATATTTGTCTCTATAGATTTCATTTTTTCTGATTCAGTTTGAAGAGAGTGGGACAATGTTCTGCGATAAAACAGTAACAATAGTGCTACACCTACACTGATTGATGCGTCAGCCAAATTAAAAATAAAACGGAAGAAGAGCACCTCTGTTCCTCCCCAAAAGGGAACCCAACTCGGAAGTGTAGTTTCAATAATAGGGAAATATAGCATATCTACAACTTTTCCATGAAGCCATGATGAATAACCTTCTCCAATTGGAACAATATGAGCAACATGTCCAGGATAACTGGCTGTAAAAATCTCACCATAGAAAACGCTATCAACGATATTGCCAAATGCACCAGCCAACACCATGGATATGCAAATAATGAAGCCAATCTTATAGCCTTTCTTAATTACTTTTACTAAATAAATTCCAATGAACGTAACAGCAATGATGCGGAAAATAGATAAAAACAATTTACCAATGGCTTCAATGCCAAATGCCATTCCATTATTTTCTACGAAATAGATTTTAAACCATTTTGTTATCTCAATTGAATCATATAAAGCCATATTTGTTTTGACCCAAACCTTTGAGACTTGATCCAAAACAAGTACTAATACAATAACAAGAACAGCAACTACTCCCTTGTGGATTCTTTCTTTCATAAATTTATAAACTTCTCGCTTCTCAGGAGACAAACTATCTTCTTACTTGTCCTTCTTTTGCTTCAATGCTCAATGTTGCATGTGGAACTGCTCGTAAGCGTTCTTTAGGAATCAAATTCCCAGTTTCGCGACAAACACCATAGGTTTTATTTTCAATACGAATTAACGCTGCTTGTAAGTTCTGAATAAACTTCATTTGACGTTGTGCCAAACGACCAGCATCTTCTTTTGAAAGTGTTGATGCACCTTCCTCCATATTCTTAAATGTGGGTGAAGTATCGTCAGTGTCGTTATTATTAGCATTAATGACAGTAGAACGTAAGTTTTCATATTCTCCTTTAGCTGCTTGTAGTTTTTCATTTATAATCGCTCTAAACTCTTCGAGTTCAGCATCTGAATATCTTGTTTTTTTACTCATAACTTCGTCTATTTATAGTGGTTCCTTAATAAATGTGATTCTTATAATCGACTGACATGTAAATTATTGCAAATTTAGCAATAAACATGTTATCATAGCTATCTTTAGTATTAAATCTTTTCAATATCAACTGTAGTCAACTCTTCATTTATATCTATTTCAGTTTTGTAATGTTCAGATGTTATATCTAGAGAATCTGCTAATACTTGAGACTTTATGTAATCAGCGAACTGTGTAACAGCTGAGTTTAGTTTTTCGTTCGATGAAATCAATACTTTGATGCGATCTGTTATTTCAAAACCGTGTGACTTTCGCAAATTCTGAATTCTGTTCACAAACTCTCTTGCAATTCCTTCTTTTAGTAAATCTTCCGTAATGTTTATATCTAATGCAACAGTTAGCTTATCTTGATTTTCAACAAGCCATCCTGGAATATCTTCTGATATTATCTCAACATCTGATAAGTTAATGGTTACATCTTCTCCATTTACATTTAAGATAAATGTTTTTTCTTTTTCTAGCTGTGCAATATCAGCTTGCTCCATTGCTTGCACCTCAATTGCCACCTGTTTCATTATTTTACCATATCGTGGACCCAGCTTCTTAAAGTCGGGCTTAATACGCTTCACCAAGATGGCATTAGTTGAATCAACAAAGTTAAGTGACTTAACGTTCACTTCATTTAGAATAATTGACGTTACAGCTTCTATCTTCTCTTTTTGCTCATCATCAATATAAGGAATCATTATTTGAGAAAGTGGTTGACGCACTTTGATATTCACTTTGCGACGTAATGCTAACACTATAGAAGAAGCCATTTGAGCTAAGTACATTTGTTCTTCAAGGATTTTATCTATCACATTTTCATCAACCTTCGGGAAGTCTGACAAATGTACCGATTCAAACTTCTCTACTCCAGTAACAGATATTAAATCTAAGTATAGTTTGTCTGCATAGAAAGGTGCGATAGGAGCTATCAACTTTGATACTGTTAGAAGACAACTATATAGGGTTTGATAAGCAGATAATTTATCATCTGTTAAACCACCACCCCAAAAACGCTTTCTATTTAAACGAATATACCAGTTACTTAAATTATCATTTACAAAACTTGCAATTGCCCTACCTGCTTTTGTAGGCTCATAGTCAACATAGCTTTCGTCCACTTCTTTCACCAATGAGTTCAAAAGTGATATTATCCAACGATCAATCTCTGGTCTATTCTCAAGTGCAATCTCTTTCTCTTTACCATTAAAATTATCCACATTGGCATAAAGGGTAAAGAAAGAGTAGGTATTATAAAGTGTTCCGAAGAACTTACGACGAGCTTCTTCTACACCTTCAATATCAAACTTGAGATTATCCCATGGAGCAGCATTAGTGATCATGTACCATCTGAGTGGGTCAGAACCATGCTTGTCAATTGTTTCAAATGGATCAACAGCATTACCCAAACGTTTAGACATTTTATTTCCATTTTTGTCTAATACCAATCCATTGGAAATAACATTTTTGAATGCAACGCTATCTTTAACCATAGTTGCAATAGCATGCAATGTAAAGAACCATCCTCTTGTTTGATCAACACCTTCTGCAATAAAATCAGCAGGAAATACTTTGTTGAAGTTCTCCTCTGAGATATGTGGATAGAAGAATTGAGCAAATGGCATTGCACCTGAATCGAACCAAACATCTATAAGGTCTAACTCACGCTTCATCGGCTCGCCTTTATCCGAAACTAATATAATATCATCTGCAAATGGGCGATGTAAATCCAATTTATCGTAATCTATATTTTCACAATCGTCAAGATTCAAATCTGGCCAAGGTAGTTTAGTCATGACGCCTGCCTCTAAAGCAAGTTTCATTTCTTTGCACAACTCTTCCACAGAGCCAATGCACTTTTCTTCTTTGCCATCCTCTGTTCGCCAAATAGGAAGTGGAGTTCCCCAATATCTACTGCGGCTCAAGTTCCAATCTTGCAAATTCTCCAACCACTTACCAAAACGCCCAGAACCGGTTGATTGCGGTTTCCAGTTAATAGTATTATTCAACTCAATCATACGGTCTTTGCAAGCCGTTGTGCGAATGAACCAACTATCCAATGGATAGTAAAGCACAGGCTTATCAGTTCTCCAACAATGTGGATAGTTGTGAACCTGTCTCTCAATCCTAAAAGCTCTATTTTGTAATTTCAACATTACTGAAAGATCAACATCTAAGGTTGGATCTTTTTCGGTAAGTGATTCATCGTAGTCGTTTTTCACAAACCTACCTGCAAATTCGTCATATAGGTCTGTGTTTATATTTTCCTCCACAAATGTAGGATCTAGATCATCTAACTCGAAGTACTTGCCAGTTAAGTCAACCATTGGACGGTGGCTTCCATCCTTATCTTTTAATGTCAGTCCAGGGACATCGTGTTCTTTCCCAACACGTGCATCATCTGCTCCAAAGGTAGGAGCAATATGCACAATACCTGTACCATCTTCAGTAGTTACAAAATCTGCAGTAATCACTTTGAAGGCTTTATCCGTAACCTTTACCCAAGGGATTAACTGTTCGTATTGGATACCTGCAAGTTCAGAACCTTTCCATACTTT
>DATERO010000166.1:0-8726 GCA_035271465.1 Dysgonamonadaceae bacterium
TTCCCCATTTTTATAAGCTACAGCTTTTAATTCACCTTCTTGATAAATAACGTCATCCCACCTCAAACGGTATTCAAATTCTTCCTTTTTCTTTCGCCCAAGTGACTCGCCATTTAAGAACAATTCAACTTCATCACCCGAAGTAAAGACATGAACTGGTGTAATTTCACCTACCCGCTCAGGCCAGTTCCAGTGAGGCAAGATATGTACCATTGGAAAATCGGGTCGCCAATGAGATTGATATAAATAGTATCGGTCTTTTTTAAATCCAGCTAAATCAATAATGCCAGAATATGAACTACGTGAGGAATAATAAGGAGTAGGTTCACCTAAATAATCCCATCCATTCCATACAAACTCACCTGCTACAAAAGGATGTTTTTCTAATGAAGCAAAAACCTTTTCTGCACTTGAGCCAAAATCAACAGCATGGAGCTCGTATGATGATACTTGTGCATTTACAGAATCTCCACCATATCCTTCACGAACAATATCACTGTTTTTTTTCGAAACAGGGAACATATAAAAACCTCGACTACTTAGTGCTGATGCAGATTCACTACTAAAAATTACTTTATTAGGAAATTGTTTGTGAAATGCATTATGCTGAGGTGCTGTTCGGATACGGTCAGTTCCTTCAAACTCGGGATCTTGACGTATTCCCTCTCCTTGATAGTTAAGGCCTATAACATCCATTGTTGCAGCGAATGGCATATTGGGCTTTGCAAAATTCATAGATGTAGTGGTTAATCTCGAGGGATCTTCATCTTTTACAATACCCCTTAACTTTTCTGACAACTCAGCTCCTTCTTTGTCTGTATACTGTTCTCCAACCTCATTGCCAAAGCTCCACAATATTATTGATGGATGATTTTTATCTCTACGCACCATTGATCGTATATCTTGCTCATACCAATCTTTAAAAATAAGATGAAAATCATAAGGTGTTTTTTTTCTTTCCCATGAATCGAAAACTTCATCTACTACTAAAAAGCCCATTTTATCAGCTAGGTCTAACAATTCAGGAGCAGGAGGATTATGTGCCATACGAATAGCATTGCAACCCATTTCTTGCAAAATCTCTAGCTGCCTTTCTGCAGCTCTTATATTAAATGCTGCACCAAGTGCCCCTAAATCATGATGTTGATTCACTCCTTTAATCTGAATATGTTCACCATTTACAAAGATTCCTTTTTGGGGATTAAACTCTAAAGAGCGTATACCAAAAGTCGTCTCATATCTATCAATTAGTTTATTGTTTTCCAAAATTTCAGTTACTGCAACATACAGATTAGGTGTCTGAGTGGGAAGAGGACCCCATAGTTTTGGGTTTTCAATTTCAATTGTTTGTTTAACTTTTGCATTTTTCTTGGCTAATATGGTAGTCGTTGATGGGTCTGATTCGGAGACAGCGCTTTTCGATTTTACTCCTTCTTTATCAATAAAATATATGCTATTTACAACATTAACCGTAACGTCGTTATCATAATCGTTATCAATATTAACTTCAACATTCACTTGTGCTGAAGAATCTGTAATATTATTAGTTGTGATAAAAGTACCCCATTGTGATATATGAGCGGGCTCAGTAATCGTTAACCAAACATTCCTATAAATTCCACCACCAGGATACCATCTTGCAGAAAAATTTGGATTGTCTAATCTTATTGCCAATTGGTTTTCAGCATCATGAATAATATAAGGAGTTAGATCCAATCTAAAAGAATTGTAACCGTAGGGCCAGCCGCCAACAAGATTTCCATTAAGCCAGACCATTGCATAGGACATTGCTCCATCTATATCAAGAAATATGGATTTTCCGATATCTGTGGAAGAGACATCTAGTTTTTTACGATACCAGGCAATGCCGTTGCTTGGCAAACGCCCCATTCCTCCACCTACTTCTGTATCCCACCCCTCTTGGAATGGACCAGCTATAGCCCAGTCGTGAGGTAAATCAACTAATTCCCACGCATTGTCATCAAAATCTTTTTGTACAAAAGGAAAATCATATCCTGGATTAGATTCAGGGCGAATGTGGTGTTTGCTAGGATCCTTAATAAATTTATTACTACTTGCAAGAATCCACGGCTTTAACACTTCGCTATTAATGTTAGTAACTTCTGCGTCAGATGGCTCAGCATCTGCAACTCTGAGTTCCTCAATATCTTCAAGTTCAGGACGTGTATCATAAATTAATTTATCGGCATCATCAGCATTTTCATATTTGAAAAACCTCCAATTCTCGTTTATAGATATTTTGCGCCTTACCTCATTCGATTCATCCTTTTCAGTCGAACAGCTAAATAAAACTATAAATACAGTTAGTAATAAAAACCACTTTGTTTTTTTCAACAAGAATGATAAGTGAGTTAACTCCATTTTAATAGGATATTAGGAATATTCTAATTGATTCCTGAAAATTTATTTTACGAATTGAGGTTTAATTAAAATATAGATTGATTGTTCATATAAATGAACAATCAATCTAAACTAAATATTAATCATTTAACTATTCTCCTAGTTATATCCTGGATTTTGGTAAGCTTTCTTTTCTTCAGCAGTTGCTTCCATACCATCAAGTTGACCTTGAGGAATAGGACGAAGATAGTGCTTCGGCTCAATTGTGCGTGTAACAGTTATAGGTGTATGATCTCCATAGTTACTACCTCCTATTTCATATGTTGACGCCAACTCTTCCCATTTTTGAGTTCTCACCAAATCATACCAACGATATCCTTCACCGTAAAATTCACGAGAGCGTTCCTCCAAGATGTAGTTAATATCAATTGTATTTGGAGTGTTGCTAATCATAGTTGCGCTATAATCTACATCTTTTGGCTGATTACCATTGTTATCCCAGCGCCACTTTCCGGCACGAGCACGTAAAACATTAACTAAGTCTTTTGCACTTTTCCCTGATTTCACTGACGCACCTTTAACAGCAGCTTCAGCAGCAATTAAATATAACTCAGAGAATTTTGCAATGGCATAAGGACGAGTACTACCAGCATTTGGCTCACCTAAACCATTACCATTATCTGTACGATAAGGTCCAAGTTTCCATAAACCAGGGTGAACAATTCTACTTATTCCACGAGGTGATACAACAAAATCTGCTCTTCCAGGCAAAACACCTACACCGATATTACTCTTATATACAGAGTTAGAATAATCAATTGATTGCGATGGCTCTTCATCTAAGAAAGTTAGTACGGCATCCCCTGGATAAACCTTTAAATTATTAGCATTGTATACAAATTCATCATTAATACCTGCTTTTTCCCAGTTTGCTCTATATACAGTAGTAAATGTACCATCATATCTGGAGTCATTTGATTTATCACTGAATGTGTTTTCAATTACACCAATGGTTGGACACATGCGAGTCCAAGGGCGTCCTAATGGTTGAGATGCTTCTCTTTGAACAGAGCTAATTACGCTACTCCAATCGGTCGTTGTTGCACTTCTCATATTTGTATAATTCCAAGTCATCATCCAACCTGCGAAATTATCAGGAGCTCCTCCACTTCCATAACTTAAACTACCACCATTATAAAACTCACTCTCTTCAGTATGATCTGCATATAGCAAAATCTCTTTATTCCGATCATTCGGAGCTAAGTTAACATCATAAAATGTTGGTTGTAATCCAAATGGTCCTGGATTATCAATAGCAGCTGTAGCAATATCATACGCTTGCTGATAATACCACTTTGAATCATGTCCATCTGGGTCGACTCTGTCAGCATTAGGATATGTTGGTATATTGTTAGGATTTTCTAACCACCAAGCATAAGTAAGATAAGCTTTAGCTAGATATAATCGAGAAACCGTTTTTGTAACTCCACCTGTAACTCTTCCCTGTTCCGGTAAGTCTTCTATTGCTTTTAATAGATCAGGAAAAATTGCTTTAGTATAAACCTCGGGTACTGTATTACGTACTGACGAGCGAGAAGTGGATGTGTTGAATTTCAATTCACCTCCACCTAAATCTAAAGGTACGCCTCCAAAGGTCTGAACAAGTAAAAAATAATCGAAAGCTCTGAAAAAACGAGCTTCTGCAATCAACTCATCTGAAATCCCAATCTCTGAAGCATTTTCAATTATTCCACTTGCTGTATTTATATTTGGGAATGCGGCATTCCAGAGAACATCGGCACGACTACTGCTCGCAGTAATTGATCCAACCCCTGATAAGTCCATATCTTTAAAATTCCCATCTGCACTTTGTGCATAAGTCACTTCGTCTGTTCCAGTAAGTGTAGCGTTGTAATAATATGCTTGTCCATAGATGTAGCGCAAATGTGCATACATAGATGTTAAGCCACCATCAATTCCCTTTTCAGTTTGAAAGAAGCTTGGTTCATATATGCTCCGTGGCTGTTCTTCCAATATATCTGAGCAATTCGATAAAGTTAAAATCGTAAAAGCCAAACATAAAACTATTTTGAATCTATATTTTTTCATTTTGTATTGAATTTTATATGTTAAAATGTCAAGTTTAAACCTATCATGAAGTTACGTGTTGAAGGAGTGTTAGTTCCTATCGTCAATAGTCGTCTAAGATTACTTGACAGCGCTACGGCTGCATTTTCATCTCCATAAGAGTTTGTTTCAGGATCCATACCTGACTCATTCTTATATGGAGAAAATAACACAAAAGGATTTTGTACAGTTCCATATATTCTTAGTTGATCTATACCTGAACCTTTAAGCATTTGTTTTTTAAAGTTATAACCTAATGTTATAGTCCTTATTTTCAAATATGAAGCATCAAAATACCCTAGTGTGCTTCCATATTTTGGATTATCTCCACTAGTGATTCCTCCTGGTTTAGGATACATTGCATCAGTGTTTTCAGGTGTCCAATAATCAACTTTCACATTATTTCTACGACCACTCATCATGTTAAGATAGCCTGAAGAAGAATATAAAGTGCTTATAAGCTTTCCACCATTCTTGAAAGCACCAATAAGAGTTAAATCGAATCCTTTATAAGCAACTGTTGTATTAAAACCACCTTGGAAATTTGATTCGAGATCTATAATTTGGCGATCATCTGGTCCAATTTGTCTAACTGGTGTTCCATCTTCATTATACTCACCCGTATACTTCACTTTTATCATACCGATATTACCACCGGGCTCTAAAATATCTAAATATGGATCACCTTCTTGCCAAAGTCCTGTTTTTTCAAAATCATATATTACATCAATAGGATGTCCAAGGAACCACCAATTAGATTCATCTCTCTCTTGCCCAGAAGATAGTGAAAGCAGCTTATTTCTATTACTATATATATTCAACCCTGCTTCCCAAGTCCAGCCATTATAATTATCTAATATTACTCCATTTAATGAAGCCTCCCAACCCTTATTTTGTGTTTCACCTATATTTGCCATATAGCTACTAACACCTGCTGTTGCTGGTAGATTTACACTTAAAAGTATATCTTTTGTATTTGTAATGTAATACTCTAGAGTACCACTTAAGCGACGATTAAAAAGAGAAAAGTCAACTCCATAATTCCAAGTTTCAGAAAACTCCCAACCAAGATTTGAGTTTGGTAGTTGAGAAACATAATACCCGGTTGCAAAATCTGAACCAAAATTATATGGTCTCGTACTTAAGCGACCTAGTGTTGCGTATGGTGATACTGCTTGATTAGAAGTTTCACCATAACCAGCTCTAACCTTCAATTGATCAACATAACTTAAATCTTCCATAAAAGATTCGTTGCTAATATTCCAACCAACTGAAATAGCAGGATATGAATGCCACTTGTGACCTTCTGCTAATCTTGAAGAAGCATCAGAGCGGAATGTTGCACTAAGCATATAACGATTATCGTATGCATACATAACACGACCCATCCATGACATAAGACCACTCAATTGATAATCTTGATTGTCAGGATTAATAGTAAACTCACCGTCTGCACGCCCTAAGTTGTAAAACTGGAATGCATCTGAGGGGATATCTCTGGCTGAAACTTGTGATCGATTATATTTTGTTTCCTCTGCTGAGTACATACCTACCACATTTAGTTGATGCTTTTCAGCAAAAAATCGATCGTACGTAATCAAGTTTTCCATAGTCCAGTTTGTGGTGTGGCTATTACTTATAGTTGCTGTTGACGGTGTAGTTTTAGTTGTACTAAAGACTCCTTCTCCTGTGTAGTTACCTCCATTGCTCATACGGAAATTAAGACCAACATTGGCACGATATTTTAAACCTTCTATCCAAGGAATTTTAACCTCAGCATACAGTGTGTTATATGAACCAAATGCTCTATTTTGATCTATCCATTTATCTCCTAAGTTTTCAATAACTTCTCTTGATGATAACCATTGATCGTCTAATGGCATTTTAATTGTTCGCTTCCACGTACCATCTTCGTTATATGGATCTGCTAAAGGTGATGCGCTTAAAACACCGTAAAGACCTAGATTACCTCCATTAGAAACAGAGTAATTGTTGTTTGTTGTGAAACCAATGCGAAACGCACCAACTTCTTGATCCAATGTACCTCTCATTGAGTATCGGCTATAGTCTTGACCAGGCATTACAGCTTTATCTTGATAAAATCCTGCACCAAAATTATAGCTTCCTGTTTCTGTACCACCAGTTACTCCCACATCATGACTTGTGATCATTCCAGTTTTATAAAATAAATCTTGCCAATCAGTATTTATATCATCTGATTCGTCAACTCCATTAGTAAACTGCCCTGCAGTAGCACGAAGATCAATAAATTCACTCGCATTCATCATAGGATATTTTGCAAACACATCTTTTACGCCATAATAACCATTATAGCTTACACGTGCTTTTTGTCCTCTTTGACCTGTATTGGTAGTTATTATAATAACACCATTCGCGCCTCTTGATCCATAAATAGCAGTTGCGGATGCATCTTTTAAAATATCTAAACTTTGGATATCATTAGGATTTATATCACCTATCGAACCTGCAAATGGAATACCATTAAGAACTATTAATGGATCATTACTTGCATTTAATGAACGGGTACCTCTAATACGAATTTGCATTTGTGAACCTGGTTTTGATGAGGTTTGGCTCATTTCGACACCAGCTACACGACCCTGCAGTGCTTGTGTAATATTAGAAGAAGCAACTTCACGCATTGCATCACCTTTCATTGATGCTACGGAACCAGTTACGGCCTCTTTTCGTTGTGTTCCATAACCCACCACAACAAGCTCATCTAACATTTCAGAATCTTCAACTAAAACAATATCAATTGAAGTTTTTCCTTCAACAGATACTTCTTGAGAGATATAACCCACATAGGAGATTAAAAGAGTAGCGTTAGATGGCACATTTACTGAAAAATTACCATCAATATCAGTAACAGTTCCATTGGTTGTACCTTTCTCTATTACATTCACCCCGATTAATGATTCATTATTTGAATCTATAACCTTTCCACTAATCGTACGTGTTTGAGAGAAAATACAAAAAGGTGTAATTATTAGCAAAAGTAATAATGACAGCTTTTTAAAATAATTATAAGTGTTCATAATAAATTAATTTAATTAATATACTCTATACTTTGTAATGCGACTTAACATATTAATTCATTTATCAAAAGTAAATGATTAAAATTCTGTGGTTTGTTTTTTACATAATTATCTGTTTTGAGTTATTTGAATAAATTTAAATCAATACTTCTACCCATCTTTTCATAGCCTTCTTCGTTTGGATGTAAAAAATCATTGTCATGAAGGTTAGGCAAAATGGTCTTAGGATCATCAGGATTTTGCATTATTTTGTCAAAATCAATTACTGCATCAAAACTATTGGAGTTCCTAATCCAATCATTTACAATATCTCTTGCATTTTGGCGATACTCATTATCATAAAAGGACTTTGCAAAAGGAAGAATTGTGGCTCCATAAACTTTGATGTCTTTCTCATGAGCTAAATCAATCATTCGTTTATAAGCATTTATCAAATCGTTAGCGATTATCGGTGCATCTTCGGCTTTGTTTATACCTCCAATATCATTGATACCTTCGAGAATAATTAGCCAGTGTACATTACTTTGAGATAGCACATCACTATCAAATCGATTTAATGCGGTAGGTCCTAACCCACCCTTAAGAACACAATTACCACCTATACCCATATTTAGAACTCCAATTTTTTCTGTTGCTGGATTTCTCAGCAATTCTTCAGATAGTATATCTGTCCATCTATTCTGTTTGTTTGTACCTGAGCCTCGTCCATCAGTAATAGAGTTCCCTAATACTACCAAAGATGCAGACTCTTTGACATGAGACACATCGATACCTTTAATAACATACCAATGATCTGTTTCAACACTATTTTCAAATGTTTGTGATAAATGATTATCTCCTTCTAGTAGAAATGAAGTTGTTCGTGATCCAGGATGCCCTGTAAGGTCATTCGGAGTTTCGTCAAAATGGATTGTAATTGCTAATCTTGAATTTGGAGTAAGGTTAAATTTTATAGGATCTGAAGTGATACTTTCAAATGCAGGAATTTCTACAGTATGCTGATCATTAAATTTTAGTTTTTTCTGTGAGGAAAGATCAATAGTACTGTTTTCTATGTGTGGTGCGATTGTCACCATATTTAACTTTATCGAACTTTTACTAAACTCATTCGAAAGATGCAGCCTTAATGCATCACCACCTATGGAAACACGAACAATTTGTCGCAACGTATTATTAGAA
>DATERO010000167.1:0-2371 GCA_035271465.1 Dysgonamonadaceae bacterium
CAGTAAAATGGGTAAAAGACTTATGTTTTGTTTTTTTTGCTGATAATTCTTCATAATTACAGTGATATTATCGTTCATTTTGAATTAAACTTCCACCAATCAAAATCGAATAAATCTTTCTCTCCTTTGAAAACAAAATACAAATCATGAATTCCTTCAATATTCTTTACTGGTGCAGTAAATGTTTTCCAAATACCTGCTTCTTGTGAAGTGTTCACATCGACAATTGCAATAATTGGCCCATCGATTTTACCTGAACGGACTTCGATTTGTCCGCCGTAAATAGATGAAACACTAACTTCAATTGATGATGCTCCGTTTGCAAAATCCACTCCTTTAACCAAAATATAATCACCATGATTAATAGAAGTTACAAACAAGCGATCAGCTATTTTTTTTCCTCTTGCCCAATCGAAGTCTCCTTCCCACTCGGTTTCAAATTGAGTTTTAACACCTTCGCTCCAAGCCATAGTTTCTGCTTCAACACGTTTAAAGGGATTAACCACTCCAACCTGCTTAGGCCCCTCAATCGACCAATAATGACGATTTTGGATGGTGCCATCGAGATTATAAACCATTTCATCTGCATGCACCGAACGACGTTCATAAAATTTGGGTGTAATCTGTTTTAATAAGTCATAACTGTGTCCAAACAGATACGATTTCCCTTTGTATTCAATAATACCGGGATGATTCCCTCGAGACTTTTCCGACGCATCCATAATCATTCCTTTATACTCCCACGGACCAGTTGGTGACTTACTCATAGCATATCCAATACCTTCTGGGCAACAAGTAGAAGCATACGCCATATAATAATGACCTTCCCTTTTCCAAACCCATGGCCCTTCTTGATAGTTTTTAGGTGTTGTAGTTTCTTCATAAATCTCGCCCGAATAAGAAATCATATCATCATTCAACTTCACATAATACACTTTGGGATTGCCCCAATACATGTATGCTTGACCGTCATCATCAATTAATACAGTTGGATCGATATCATGATTGCTATTTTTAATTAAAGGTTTTCCTATAGGATCTTTAAAAGGACCATAAGGAGTATCAGCAACCAAAACCCCAATACCTACTCCTCCAGGCATTGGGCAATAAAGATAAAACTTTCCGTTACGCTCAATACATTGAACAGCCCAAGCACCATTGTCGTAAGGCACCCAATCAAAATCTTTCAATGAGGCCACAGCTCCATGTTCTGTCCAATTAACCATATCGGTTGAAGAATACAGTAACCAATCATACATTTTAAAACCCATGGCATCGTCTTCATCATGGCTTGTGTATAGGAATACTGTATCGTTGTGCACCATTGGAGCAGGATCGGCCGTGTATTTTGTTTGGATGATTGGGTTTTGAGCAGAAGATTGAGCTCCCGCCATCAATAGAAGAATTAAAATGATTATCTCAAAACGTACATAATTATTCATTTTTTCCATTTAAATATTAATTTAATTTATCTAGCTTAAGATAGCTGGTCTTACAAACATTCCTTTTTTGAGTATTCAATATAGATATAAATTAACATCACGAATTGCTGTAATATATAGTGAACGATAATCTTGAAAGAAATCGAAAATACATCTACATAAACCTTTTGCTAATTAAGATTGTTATCAAAAGAGGTATAAACACAAATCTTTTAAATTAACTGCAAAGCTTTTAATAGTTCTGTTCTAAGCATAGCAAACACGAACATTTATAGTATGTAAACTTGATTGTTTATAAGAATTTACACACGTATAGTAAAGGCGTAAACAGCAAAAAAAATCAATTGAGCGTGTTGTTTTGAAAACTTTTTCAATTAAACGTAAACTTAACTATATTAGCCTAATTATACAAATAAACTCTGAACAACCTAAACAAATTAACAGAATGCCTATCATAATAAATATAATCTGCAAATTTAGAAAGGGTAGCCTATAGCAAAATGAACTGCAAATTTATCCGTAAAGTTAGGTTTGAATAAAACAAACTTACTGTCTTTCTCAGCTGGGTCATACGCTTTCATACCAGTATCTAATCTAATGAGCAGAAAATTTAAATCGACCCTTAAACCTAATCCATAGGAAACAGCAATCTGTTTGTAAAACTCACTAAATTTAAACACTCCTCCAGGTTGACCTTGATAATCTTTAATTGTCCAAATATTACCAGCATCGACAAAGGTCGCTAATTCAAACAGCCTGGTTAAATTGTGTCTATATTCTACACTCATATCTAATTTGATATCACCCGTTTGATTGACAAAATCAGCACGTAATGTGTCATTTCGTTGGTAAGAACCGGGACCGAGTGTACGTGTGCTCCAGCCTCTTACACTATTAGCTCCTCCAGCAAAATACCTTTTTTCGAAAGG
>DATERO010000168.1:0-6017 GCA_035271465.1 Dysgonamonadaceae bacterium
CGAAGGTGAGATGTTTTGTCACTTCGCTTGCGCTTCGTGACAAAACATCTCACCTTCAATCCTGAAAATAACTATAAAACATTTAACAAAGTGGGGAAATGTAATTGCCAAAATATGGGGAGTTTTATTTGCTAATTACAATGGTGATAACTTTAAGAACAGAGACAGCGACTACATGTATGGGCCTGCACAGCCAAGAACTTTTTATGTAGGAATAAGAGTAAAATCGATATAAATGCTTTTTAGTGAAGCATTGTTTTTAGTGTTTGTTTCAAGTAGAAAACCGCAGTTATGTTTAAGAACATAATCGCGGTTTTTTCTTTTTTAATTATGAGAGTAATGAAACCTAGTATCATTAATTGAGAGCTATGATTAAACTATCAAAGAAGCCTCTAAAAAGCAATCGTTTCTCACAGGATTGGAAAAGCGATTATTAATGTGCCTATATATATGATTTCAAACATTGAAGTATTTAGGAAAGCAGCTTCTTCACAGTTTCAGCTATTACTCGTCCCTCTGCTCTTCCCCCAAGATATTTTGTTGCAGTACCCATTACTTTGCCCATGTCTTTGAGAGAAGATGACCCTGTTTTCACAATGATTTCACCAATGGCTCGTTCTAACTCTTCTTGTGTATATGGTGCGGGCAAATAGTTTTGCAGAACTTCAACTTCTGCTAACTCAGACTCTGCTAACTCTGTGCGGTTTTGCTCTGCATAAATCTCAGCACTATCTTTTCGCTGTTTCACCATGCGTTGCAATATTGCAGTTACTTGTTCTTCTGACAAAGTGTGCTCAGCACCCTTGGCTGTAGTGCTTTCCATGAAAGCAGTTTTTATGCTTCGCAGTGTTTCAAGTTTCACTTTATCTTTGGCAATCATAGCCGTTTTTATTTCCTGATCTATAGTTTCAAATAAGTTCATAGCTAAATATAGTTATTATGTTGCAAAGTATCAACTATCGAAGAGAGAAGATGAAGGAGCTACTGTTTCACTTCTAAACTCACGCGGGTTAAACTCGTTTGTGCGTTTATAAACAGGATTCTTCTCTAATGCTTCAATGATTTTATCATCATTGAGTTCTTCAAGTGTCAATATAAATGGTTCGGGTTGGTTATTTGTGTTTGCAATTGCACGCAACCCTTCTTTCCCATAGTACTTCTCAATAAGTTTTTTGTTTTTCTCTTCTTCCTCTTTCAGCGCGTCTTCTTTTATTTTACGCTCAAGCTCTTCGGCTTTTGATTCTTCCAAATGCTGTTCGCTAATCCCCGGAACACTGTGAATATCAAATCCTGTGGCAAGAAGCGTTACTTTAATTTCCTTTTCTAAATTCTCTTCTTCAGCAGCTCCCCAAATTACTTCAATCTCAGTTCCAAACTTTGACATGAACTCATGAAATGCATTCATCTCATCCATCATTAATGGAGCTTCTTTGCCATAAGAGATGTTCACCAAAATCTTTTTGGCACTAAACACATCGTTATTATTGAGCAATGGTGAGTGCAAAGCATCTTTGATTGCATCTTCAATTCTATTTTCACCACTTCCCATACCACGACTCATAATTGCTACTCCACCTTCTTTCAATGTAGTGTTTACATCTGCAAAGTCAAGGTTAACATGTCCGTGAATGGTTATTATTTCAGCAATGCTTTTAGCAGCTGTTGCCAATGTATCATCCGCCTTGGCAAAGGCATTCATCATTGTCAAATCGGAGTATATTTCACGCAGTCGATCGTTATTAATTACCAATAATGCATCAACATTATTAGCAATTTTCTCCACCCCTTTCAGTGCCTGAACTATCTTGCGAGGTCCTTCAAAAGCAAAAGGGATAGTTACAATACCAATTGTAAGAATACCCAAGTCCTTAGCAACGCGTGCAATAACAGGTGCTGCTCCAGTACCAGTGCCTCCACCCATTCCAGCAGTAATGAAAACCATGCGTGTACCATCGCTCAGCAAATCTTGTATTAAGTCAATGCTTTCTTCGGCTGCTTTGCGAGCAACTTCGGGCTTATTGCCCGCGCCCAAACCTCCTGTGGTCTGTTCTCCCAACTGAACCTTTATAGGAACAGGTGACCTAGATAATGCCTGATTGTCAGTATTGCACAAAGCAAAAGAAACATCGTGAATACCTTCATGAAACATATGGTTGACAGCATTGCTACCACCACCACCCACACCAATTACCTTTATGATTGCTTGTGTATGATTTTTTAATTCGAATTGTAATATATCTTCGTCCATTGTCATTCTCTTATAATTAAACTACACGCTGTATGTGTATAAAATTAATTGTCATCATCTTCATCTTCAAACATCCCACCAAACATATTCTCAACCTTGGTAAAAAATCCTCCACCACGTTTTTTAATTGGACTCTTTGGTTTCTTTTCCTTAACAGCAGGTTCTTCAACTTCTACTTGTTCTTCTACAGGTTGTACTACAACTTGCTCTTCGCAGTTGTCCCAACCAAACAACAACAAGCCCAATGCTTGGGTCATTGATGGGTCGTTGGCTAGATCTGGTGAATTGTTTATAGAAGTTTTTCTTGCAGATGCTTTGCGCACGGGCATATTCAATTTATCTTCCAAAAACTCTGGCATATTTTTTAATTGTGAGGCTCCTCCTGTAATTACCAACCCAGCCCCGAGTTGACCCTGGTAGCCAGAGACTCTAATTTGCTCCGCAACATTATCAATAATTTCTTGCAGTCTCATCTCAATAACATGATTAAGCGAAGGCAAGTCAATATCGGGTTTGGAAGCAAACGAGTTGAAGAAACCTGTTTCAGGAATTTCGTGAGTTTTGCCAAATTTTATCTTATATAGTTCTGCATCTGTTTCGATAAAGTTCAAATCACAGATGTCTTGCGTAATTGTAGCACCGCCAAAGGGAATCACTACCAAATATCTTAGCTTCCCACCCTTATAAATAGACAGCGAAGTGGTGCCCGCACCAAAATCGATGAAAGCACATCCCAATTCTTTTTCATTTTCATTTAATGAAATGGATGCAGAGGCCAAAGGCCCTACTACATAGCCCGCAATCTCTAAATTTGCTTTGCCTTTGATGCTTTTCTCAATGTTGGTTATTATATTTGGTCTGCCCACCACCATTTGATAGCGTGCTTCAATTTGAGAAGTAGTTACACCTACTGGTTGCGATTCTGATTTATCATTAATAATGTATTCTACATCGGCAATGTCGTAACGTTTACTCATTTCTGGCATAAACTTCTCAGCCTCCTTACGCATTTGGTCAATTACATTATCAGTAACTATTCCCGATGAAGAGAGTTGCTTACTTACACTATGCGTAATGCTATGAATAGATTGTCCAGCCACAGAAACATATACTTTGCCAATCTTGCGGCTTAGTTTATTTTCCAATAAACTAATAAGTTTCCTAACCTTTGCACCAGTCTCTTCAATATTGTATATCAATCCACGTCGAATGCAGCGGTTGGATGGAATAGTTTCGGAAGCTAAAACAGAGATAACATTGTTTTCATTTTTACGTCCAACAATGCCTGTAATTTTTGATGTTCCTAAATCGATAACGGCGATAAATCCTGATTGTATCATTATATATATAGTGTTTGAGCTATTGCTGTATGGTGAAACAATTATTTGCTGTTTCTGTTTATAATTATCTGCAAGAAAATAACTATGCTTATGATCGAATTCTACTTCATTGTGCAAACTACTTGATTGTTATACTCCAAACTGATCTCGGAATACCTGTTCCAACCTACTGTATTTAATCCTTTTTCGATAAATAGTTTCAGCTTACTCAGTTTTTCTTCGTAGTCATCTAATGTTCCTAACGAAACTTTGAAGTCTCCTGCACGGGGTACAATCTTCACCTTCTGATTTTGACCTACAACAATCTGTTCAATCCAAGCATCCCATGAGGAACTTTTAGAAACAAACATCACAAAGTCATACAGTTCATTTTTTGCAAACTCCTCGGTGATATTTCCAGTTGCCACAGGCAAATATACAGTATAGTTTTGCGATATGGGCATTCGTTCTCTTTCAGAATCTATGTAGTAGCTGCCATCGGTATTTGATATTACACGCATCACCGGGTTGCGCTGACGGATGCTTGCCACAATACTTCCATCTTGGGTGGAATAGACCTCAACGGACTTAACCAATTTATTGGCCATTATGGCTTCTTCCATTTCTAACGTATTAATGGACGATAGTGGCTTATCAACAGGATGCAATTTCTCCTTGCGGAGCAGGTTTTCGATATCTTTGGTTTGAATAAACTTTTTGTCGATACTATCTCGTACCAAAACTATAAAGTTCTCGCAAACTTTATCTTGCATATTATCTTTGAAATACAAAGCGGTGAACGCTAAGTATCCCATCAATACAAGAATTGCAACAACTAACAGAAATCTCTTCATGTTTACCAGATAAATTCATACAAATATACTTGTTCTATCTCAAAGTGAAAAATTGAAACTCAACAATTTATCTTGCTTAACATCAATTGCTCTATTTGTTTCGCAATATGCTCTCTATTTCGGGTAGTAGTGTTTCAATATCGCCTGCACCAAGCGTAACCAATACTTCGGGATCTTTCGTTTTCAACAAGTCTAAGAGTTCTTCTTTAGTGCACAAGATTTTGTTTTCGATATCTACCTTATCAAATATTATTTGAGAAGTGACTCCCTCAATTGACTCTTCGCGTGCAGGATAGATATCCAATAATATCAGTTCATCGAGCAAGTTTAGACTAGCAGCAAACTCATCTACAAAATCGCGGGTGCGAGTATAGAGGTGAGGTTGGAAGATTCCTGTTACTTTTTTGCCATCATACAACTGTTTGATGGACTTAATCGATGCTTTCAACTCATCGGGATGATGTGCATAATCATCTATCAATACAACTTTGTCTGACTTGAAGCGAACATCAAACCTGCGCTTCGCGCCTTGGTATCCAAATAGTGCAGCCTTTATCTCTTTCGGAGAGGCACCGCTCAACCAAGCGGCAGCAGCTGCAGCAATTGCATTCTCTACGTTTATCAATATAGGTACACCAAGCTCAATATTTTTTATTTCACCCTCGGGATAGACAAAGTTGAATTGCAAAACTCCATTTCCAATACGCACATTGTCGGCATGAAAATCTCCTTCAGTAAGAGAATAGGTATATTGCTTTACAGATGGGTGGCATTGAGGTGTTATTTTTAGATCTTTCCTCATTATCAAGTAGCCATTCTCACGAATGAGCCCTGTGAACTTCTCGAAACTCTCGTAATACTTCTCAGCAGTGTGATAAATATCCAAATGGTCGGGACTAGCCGAAGTAATGATAGCAATCCATGGATGCAACCAATGAAATGAACGATCATATTCGTCTGCCTCAATTACACTTATCTCACTAGTATCTGAAAGTATCAAGTTGCTCTTATAGTTTTTAAGAATTCCTCCCAAAAAAGCACTACAATCTACCGTGGATTGTCGTAAAATGTAAGCCACCATACTGCTCACAGTTGTTTTGCCATGCGTACCGGCACAACATATGGCATTGCTCAATTTTGTTATCTCTCCCAACACTTGTGCACGCTTTAAAAGTGTGAATCCATTATTCAGGAAGTAATTAAATTCTCTATTTGTTGGTGGCACTGCAGGTGTGTAAACAACCATGGTTGTTAGAGGATTCAAAAAATTGGTAGGTATGCTCTTTATATCATCTTCATAGTGTATTAAAGCACCTTCTGTTTCCAATAGTTGACTTAATTTGGTTGGAGTGCGGTCATATCCACCAACTGTTTTTTTCTTCGCCAAAAAAAAGCGTGCCAAATTGCTCATACCAATACCACCGATTCCAATAAAAAAGATGTTAGTATAGCTTTCTACTAACGGTGTTGATAAGTCGTAACGTTTCCCTGTAGTTTCTTTTGTTGTCATGATGTTTGCTTTTTGATGTGTATCAATTTTGAAATCTCATCTACAATTCGGTCAGCTGAATTGTGTTGCGCAAAGCGCATTATGTT
>DATERO010000169.1:0-7709 GCA_035271465.1 Dysgonamonadaceae bacterium
ACCTATTCAATATCGGTTAATGAATCAACAAATGATATAATAACTACAAAGAACATAAAGTACAAGAAAATGGTATCAATTCAAAATTGCATAAAGGCTAATATTTAATGAAGCTTTCGATTAAAAATTCTATTTATCAAGCCATCATTCACAACAAATGGTTAGATATCTCTTATTTGAACAAGAAAGAGGAATCTACCAACTTTTACATCGGAATTAAAGACATCAATGTCGACAAAGGTGTGATTGTTTGTGATATTTTCAATCCGTTCAAAAGCAATCAAATCATCGATGGCGGTAGAAAAGATACTTTTATTTATATAAGCGGGATTAAATCTGCCTCTATATTAGAACAAAGCTATTATGAGACCCCTAAAGAGCTATTAACAAAGGTTACTACAGATAAAAAGATTGGTGAATTCCTTGATGTAGTGAATTTTGATAATAACATCTTAAGATATCTTTCTGATTGCTATCGCTTGGATAATGACCCGTTCCTCAAGGAAATAGTTATGGTGGATGGAATAGATATCCACACATTAACCGAGAAGGGCAAGTATGTTCTTGACGATAAACAGTTCAATGCTCTTTTAGAGAAGGTCTTTAAAAAGCCAAAATATGAAGCCGAGATTATTAATCGTTATCAAACACTAGCGATTAACAAGTTCTCGATAGACATCAATGATAAACAATACGTTGTTGCGTACCGTGCGTTAACACTCAACTTTAAAAACAAGACATTAAAAATCTCTGATAAGTCATCAATCAACAAGTCATTCCTTATTACCGAAGAAAAGAAAGTAACACTGGGAATGTATTTAGATATGAACCCGGATGACTTCTGCGCTAATTACGATGCAAACGAAGCTGAATACATAGAACTTATTAAACAGAACTTCCATAATGGGGAGAAAGTTAATACACGTCCTACCATCTTTTTCTTGATGAGAAATAGCCAACATGGTGTTGATGAGGCTTTTGAAGCCATCCACCAAATGGACCAAGACGGAAAGCTAACGATTCCTCTAAAAGCTTTCTTTGGCAGAAACAAGAGTAGAAGTGGAACATCTAAAGAAGTTAACTTAGTTGTTTTTAATAGAAACAAAATCAATATTGACCAGATGAGAGTTGTTTATAACGCGATGGTCAACCACGTCACCTATGTAAAGGGTCCACCAGGAACAGGCAAGACTGAAACTATATTCAATGTTCTTTTATCTGCTTACGCAAATGATAAGACTGTTTTGGTCTGCTCAAACAACAATCATCCAGTTTCTGATATTTTCAAAAAGATGGATGGTTCTTTAACGATTAAAAAACCGTTCTCAAATGAAAAAGAGAAAGTAATATTCCCAATGATTCGTCTTGGCAATAATGTTGAAATGCAAGAGACGATAACAAAGTTAAGGGAAATAATGGAATTCGTCTCTAAACACGAGAAATCAAGGGTTCAAGAGGAATTAACTGAAACGAGCAAAAACAGGTCTCTATCGGGCTTTAAAGAGCTAAGAGACTTACTTATGGAATACGAAGCCCAAGTAGATTTGAAAGAAAGAATAGAAACTCTTCAAAAAATAAGAAAATTGACTACTATTGGTCAGATTAACGGTAAACTCGATGATCAAATTGGAGCGTATCAAGCTAAGCTCAATAATTCAAGAGTCATCAAAGATGAAGATGTCTTAAAGTACGCTATTTCTGCATCAGAAGATAAGGACTTTAAGAACTATGTTTATTATTCTTCTTTATTGAGATTCAAAAGGCTTTCCAATGACACATATAAAGAATTGAGAGATATCATCAAAATTCAAGATTTAGAAGAAGGCGTAAGACAATTTAATAAATGGCTTAAGAACGACACTAACTTGAGACGTCTTTTGGCTATATTCCCAATTGTTATTTGCACAAACCTTTCATGTGAAAAGCTTGGAAATCCAAAACCACAATTTGACTTGGTAATTATGGACGAGTCTGGACAGTGCAATACTGCTACATCGTTGATTCCAATTGTCAGAGGTACAGACTTACTTTTGGTTGGCGATACAAACCAATTACAACCAGTAACCGTTATTGAACAGAACGTCAACGAAGACCTAATGGAGAGATATGGTGTTAGTGAGGAATATGACTATGTTCACAATTCCATTCTTTCAACCATGTTGAGAAAAGATAATAACTCCAAGAATATCCTCCTCAGATATCACTATAGATGTGGCAAAAAGATTGCTAACTTTGTTAATCAAAGATTCTATGAACAACAGCTCAAGCTTCTCAATGAGAAGTCAGGTGATTTAGTTTATTACGACGTTAAGAATACATATAATCCAAATGCCAGAAATTCCTACAAGGAAGAGGCAGCTCAAATAGCTAAAATCATTAAAGAAAATGGTTATAAAGATGTCGGTATAATCACACCGTTTGTTAATCAAGCCGCTCTTGTTAATGACTATTTAATGAAGATTGGTGTTAACGATGTCAGAGCAGGAACAATTCATACACTCCAAGGATCAGAAAAATCAGTCATTATTATGTCTGCCGCTTTATCAATTAGAACCGGTAAGAAAACTATGGATTGGATTAAAAACAATCACGAGCTCATTAATGTTGGTGTTACTAGAGCTAAAGACAGATTTGTGTTTATTGGCGATAAAGAAGCCATTGATAAATTAAGCGGCGATGAAACTAACGATATAAAGGTGTTGTCTGATTACGTTTACAAGAACGGTGAAATAGTGGTTCCTAAGAGCGATGCAGTTATTTCGTACGATTTTTCTAATGATTCTAAAAACGAAAAGGACTTCTTCGACACAGTTCAGCCATATTTCAACAGGCGTGGTTCTAAATTTAGAGTGGAGAGAAATGTTCCTGTTAAAGAAGCTATTAAAAATGTTCACCCAGACGATTTGAAACTAATTGGCAAAAAAGAGTTTGATGTAATAGTTCAAGTTAGTGGTGGATTAATGAACCGTACATACCACACGATTGTTGTTTTTGAGATTGATGGTGGTGAACATATTGGCAGTAAGAAAACCGCTGCTTTAGATAGACAAAAAGAAGAAGCGTGTAAACGATATGGTATTAAATTAATCAGAATTCCTAACAGCGCCGTCAAAGACTACGAATCAATTATCAGTTTGTTTGAATTTGTTGTTAAAGACTTGCCGGATATTGAAGAAGCATACACTCAAATGAGTTTGTTTGACGAGGAGTGATTTTATGGCAAATACAGTTTCCAATTCAAAGAAGACAGAATATAGAAATTACTCTTTTAATAATAAGGGCGTTAATAAAATTAAAAATAATCCAGATGGGCAAAACTGGCCTGTTGTTTACATTTTGAGTGGAAAAGAAAAGGCATACGTTGGTGAAACTAATAATGCCTACCACAGAATGACTCAACATTTAAATGACCCTCAAAGAAAAGTTATGGACAATATCCTCTTGCTCTTAAATAGGTCATTTAATAAATCTGCAACTTTGGATATAGAAAATCAATTAATCCAATTTTTGCTTGCCGATGAAAAGTTTAAGCTCCAAAACGCCAATGGTGGGCAATCTGTTCGTAATAACTATTATCAAAGAAGCATGTATCAGCAGCTTTTCCAGGACATATGGAACGCTTTAAGAGAAAGAAATTTAGCAAGCAAAACACTTTATGAAATAAAAAACAGTGAAATATTTAAATATTCACCTTATAAGCAATTAACTCAGGACCAATTCACGTGCGTTGAAGCACTGCTAAAAATGACTGGCGATGCTATTGAACAAAATACATCCAAAAACTTGGTCATTCAAGGTGGCGCAGGGACAGGCAAAACAGTACTCGCAATTTACTTTATTAAGTGCTTAGTCGATTTGTTAAATCAAAATACCAACTTTGACGATTTAGATGAAGTTCTTCCTGAGGATTCTCAGATTCTTCATTCCGCCAAATTGATTGAAGCTATTCAAAAGAAAGGGCATTTAGAGATTGGATATGTTGTCCCAGCATCTGCTTTCAGAGGAACTGTCAGTAGAGTATTCACTGTAACTAGACACGGATTACGTGGAAGCATGGTTATAGGACCTAACGATATAGCCAAAAAACATTATGACATTTTGATTGTGGATGAAGCACACAGGCTTAAGAGAAGAAATAGATTAAACAGCCCTTCTATGTATAAAAATTTTGATGCTGTTTCTTCAAAACTTGGGCTGCCAAAGGATTGTAGTCAAGTGGATTGGGTTATGGCCGATAAAAGATTGCTAACTGTAATGTTCTATGATCCTAATCAACAAGTTAATACAGTTGATGCTCTAGACGACTCCTTTGACAAATTCATGAAGTGCTCTGAAATTGTAACTTTAAAATCTCAACTAAGAATTGCTGAAGGCGAGGACTATGGAGACGATTACATTGAGTTCATTAATGATTTGATGTCGAATAAGCAAGTTTTGTTCAAGAAAAGCAAATATAAACTAAAAGTTTTTGATGACTATGGAAAGATGGAAAAAGCTATCTTTGATAAAAACGTTGAGATGAATGGGCTTTGTAGAATTTTGTCTGGCTTGGCTTTTGAATACGGTTCGACAATTAGAAGCAAAAATTTAAAAGAAACCAAGACTACGATTGAAATAAACAGCAATGGTAGCAAGTATTTGAGAAGATGGAACATTGGATTTAGCAGTTCGAAATTCGTTACAGATGATACACATGTTGGCGAAATAGGATGTGTGTATACCGCACAAGGATATGATTTAAATTATGCTGGTGTTATCTTGGGTCCAGATATCTATTATGATGTTAAGAACAAACGTATTGAGATTGATGTTAGCAAACATTCGTCAAGGGATATGATTTACACAAAAGGTGAAGATATTTCGGTGGCAAAACAGCACATTATAAATCAATATTTAATACTTTTGACAAGAGGAGTTTTTGGAACGTATATTTACGCAGTCGATGACAATTTGCGTGATTATCTAAAGAAAGTTATTAATGGGAAGTAGTGGATATGAGGCAAGAAACAATAAATAGAATTCGCAAGTTTACAGACGACAGAGATTGGGACCAATTCCATTCACCTGCTAATTTAGCTAAATCAATAAGCATTGAAGCTAATGAGCTTCTAGAATGCTTCCAGTGGGATGAAGAACACTATGACATCAGCAGAGTTAAGGAAGAGCTGGCTGATGTAATTGTCTACTGCAGAAATATGCTTGATAAGCTTAATTTGGATGAAGATGAAATAGTAAATGCCAAAATGGAGCAAAATGAGAACAAATATCCAGTTTCGAAAGCCAAAGGAAAAGCTGACAAATATAACAAATTATGAGGAATGTGGCCAAACGCCACTTTTCTTTAACTCTAAAGAGTTAACTTCCTTAAAAACCATACGAGAATACGGCACACGACAGCTTGTTTATGTTACTTATAACGAAAACGCAAGAGATAATGCTGCAAACCAGATTAAAGAAATTGTCGATTTTGCGAACTGCAAAACCATTTTCGAATTCTTCTACGATATAGCTAAACCTGATTTAGAAGGCTTAACTTATGCCGATGAGAACAATTTTGTCTCGTGGTGGAAAAACGAAATCACAAACCACTTGTTAAAAATAAAAATGAACAGTCTTTCCAAATCAAACCCAATTAATTATGTTTATACGTTCTTCAGAGGTTTATATAAGGGAAGTATGTTTAGGTGGGAGCTTACTCATGATGATAAGTGTTTAACGAGAGAGCAAATGATTAATCTTTTAAACAAAGAGCCAATTGAAGAAGAACGCGTGAATCTTATTTATGATATCTGTGAGCTGTATCAACAGTATTTAGATAACAATAAGATGTATGATGATAACGATTTGGCTCGATTTGCAGCAAAGAGATTAAGCAAGGGCATAGTTAAAAAGTTCAACCATATAATTATTGACGAAGTGCAAGATTTAACAGAAGTCCAGCTAGATGCTGTTGTTAAAGCATCATCGGACAAACGCAAACTGTATTTCTTTGGTGACCAAAATCAATCAATCAATCCAACGTTGTTTAATTTAGACTTTATTGAAATGTGTTTGTTAACAAACGACAGCTCTATTGAAACTGAGGACATCTATAAACTTACGAATTCATATAGATTCGGACCGCATTTGGCCAAATACATAAATAAATTAGTTAAACTTAAACAACAATGGATTGGCACATTGTCTGCAGAAGAAACAGAAGGATCTAACAAAGATATCGAAAAGAACAGATGGGCTGGTAAAACGCACGATAGTAAAGTAATATCAACCGTTCTTTTAAAGGCCGCAAATGCAGCAAACGCCATTATCATTGTTCCTGACCATTCTGTTAAAGAAGAGTTGAAAGAGAAATATGGTGAAGATTTTGCTAAACGCGTGACGACGATTTACGATTCTAAGGGACTTGAATGGGATTATGTTGTTTTATATAACATGCTCAAGTTTAACGAAGATAAGTATGAAGAAATGGTTGATGGTAAAGGCAAATATTCAATTTTGCACAGAATGATTTTTAATCAATACTATGTCGGATGCACAAGAGCTCTTTCGTGTTTTACTGTTTTAGAAACTGAACTTGATAAAAAGGTTGAAGAACCAATTATTGGTGATTTGCAGACAGTAACCGATGGTAATTTGGGATTGTATATTCAAGAAGAGAACGATCCTACTTCTTGGTACAAAGAAGCTATTAGGTTATTCGATGCTGGTATTTATGATTTAGCAATGGCTGCTTTTGAAAAAGCCGAAGTGACAATTGAAGAAGAGCCAAAGATGGAAATATGTTCCTTGTTGCTTGCTCCTTCTACAAGAAGCGATTTAAATATTGCTGCATTATGCAAGGAAAAAGGATTTTATAGAGAGGCATCAAGGATTTATCAAAACGCTGGAAAATATAGGCTGTCTCAATTAATGAATCTTTATAATGGTATCAATATTTCTGATGAGGATGCATGGGATATTATTATGAACGAAAAACTCTCTGAATCTGATATGGAAGTAATAAATAAAAGTGGATTTTTAACAAACAAGAGCAACAGAATCGTTGAGATGATAAAAAAGCTTAGTAATGAATTGAAAGGAAAATAGTTATGGAACAACAAGATGCAAAAAACTTAATTACTTTAGAGAAGTTTTTGGACTCCCTACAAGATATTATCGGAGGATTTAAGAGCTATGTTGATTCAACAAACAGACGCATTGATAACCTAGACAAAACCATCAATGAATTATCTAAACGCGTAAATGAAAACACCTCAATTGTTCGAGAAACCAAAAAAGAAACTATCAATAAATTAGATAATATAAATCGAGAATTGGGTTCTCAAGAAAAAGAGCTTTCAAAGTCACTCGAATCTTTAACTATTCAAATTAGTCAGCTTCAAGAAAAAATAGATAAATTAAAAGCAAAAAGCGGCGCAAAGGTAAGTAAAGTAGACGCTGAGGAAAGGCCGGTAAAAGGTAATCCGAAGAAAGCGTCCTCTAAGAAGGGAACAAAAAAATAAAGAAAACACATGGTACCGCAATAGCCTCTACGTATACGCACATATGAGCACCTGCGCGTGTCAAGGCAGGTCCAAATGGTGGAGGTGATGGTGTCGCAACTTATCTTGCAGATAGTATCGATTATGCCCGTAATACAAAAGGATCAATTGTTATTGCTGCAGCAGGAAATGAAAACACAAGTGCAAGAAGTTATCCTGCTTGTAATG
>DATERO010000170.1:0-6735 GCA_035271465.1 Dysgonamonadaceae bacterium
CCCTTTTATATCCAAACCCCTATTTGTTTCATCAGGATTACTGAAAGAAGATGAATTTACCAACTTTGTAATGGATAGAAAACAACACATCCCTACTTGGGTAATGAACACATTAAAATAATGAAGATATGAAACCCAGAAAGTTTTTATTATTAATGCTGCTATTCTTCTTTTTTGTTGGAGCAAAAGCTCAAACAGTTACTTTAGAAGAGTGTCAAACAATGGCAAGAGAGAATTATCCTGCCATTTCAAGATTTTCTATCATAGAACAGAGCAAAAACTACACGTTGGCGAATGCCAACAAAGCATATTTGCCACAATTATCATTGGAGGCAAAAGCAACATATCAATCTGATGTAATTACGATTCCTCTCAACATGCCAGGTCTTGAAATACCTGTTCCTGATAAAGATCAGTATCAAATAGTTGCACAAGCAAATCAGATTATATGGGACGGTGGTAAAATAGCTGCTAAAAAGGAGATGATTGAAGCAGGTGCTGTAGTAGAGGAAAAAACATTGGAGACAGAACTCTATTCACTTCGCGAAAGGGTCAATCAACTCTACTTTGGCATATTACTTATGCAAGAGCAACTCAAACAACAAATTGTTATGGAAGAAGAGTTGCAACGTAATCACGACATCGTGGAGAGTTATGTTGAAAATGGCATTGCCAATCAGGCCGATTTAAGTACTGTGAAAATCGAGATGCTCAAGGCTGGTCAACAACGAATACAAATGGAATCAACACATACAGCCTATTTGCAAATGCTTTCAATATTGATTGGTAATGAATTATCAAAAGAAACAGAGTTTGTAAAACCTTCGGTATCAAATGACAATTCACTTGTTATCATTAAACGACCCGAATTAGATCTATTTACCGCACAAGAAGCAACAATAGATGCACAAACAAACGAGCTTAAATCGACCCTCATGCCCGCTATTGGTGCATTTGTACAAGGAGGTTATGGTAAACCAGGACTGAACATGCTTCAAAATGAATTCGATGCATTCTTCTTAGGAGGAGTCAAACTATCTTGGAATTTCGGGAGTTTATATACTTATAAAAACAGTGTCAAAAGCAATGAATTGAAGAAGCTAAGCATTGATACGCAACGTGATACTTTTACTCACAACCTGAATATGCAAATTTCGCAACAACAAAACGAAATAGAGAAGTACCGCAAAACGATGAAAGACGACGAAGAGATCATTCGTTTGCAACAACAGATTAAAGATGCAGCCGAAGCTAAAGTTGAAAATGGAGCAATGACAGTTTCAGATATGCTGAAAGAATTAACAGCACTGGATATGGCCAAACAAGCTAAGCTGCTTCATGAGATACAGCATATTAATTCGATTTACACATTAAAAAACACCACTAACTAAAATAACAATTGAAAAATATGAAACTTAAGCTATTATTTTATATCGGATTAGGAGCATTGCTATTCGCCTCATGTTCCAATAAAGACGGAGATTATGACGCATCGGGTGCTTTTGAAGCTACTGAGATTATTGTTTCGTCTGAAGCAAGTGGTAAAATAGAATACCTCAATATAATGGAAGGTCAACAGCTGGAAAAAGGTCAACAAGTTGGCTTGATCGATACAACCCAACTCTATCTTCAGAAAATGAATTTGCTTACCAATATCAAAGGTGTTCGTTCACAACAACCAAATATTGCTGCTCAAACAGCATCTATTAAAGAGCAAATTACCACTTTGGAAAGAGAAAAACAACGAACGACCAACCTGATTGAAGCAAACGCTGCCACTCAAAAACAATTGGACGACATTAACGGACAGATAGAAGTGTTGCAAAAGCAGCTTTCAGCTTCAGAGTCAACATTGCAAAAAAGCAGTCAGAATATCACTGCTCAAAGTTCTTCAATGGACATTCAAATTGAACAGATTGAGGATAGATTGAAGAAATCAATTATCACAAGTCCAATTACAGGAACTGTGCTTAATAAATATGCAGAAGAAGGAGAGTTAGCCAATATGGGAACGCCATTGTTTAAGATTGCTGATATCAATAATATGATTTTGCGAGTGTATGTTACCAACGACCAACTCTCTAACATCAAACTAAACAATAAAGTGCAAGTAATCGTAAACAATTCGAAGGATAGTGATTCCAATAGAGTTTACGAAGGAACAGTGACATGGATTTCCGATAAGTCAGAGTTTACTCCCAAAACAATTCAAACCAAAAATGAGCGAGCCAATTTAGTCTATGCAATGAAAGTATCAGTGATGAATGATGGGTATTTGAAGATTGGGATGTATGGGGAAGTTAAGTTTGAACAATGATTAATGGTTAATTATTAATTATTAATGAGAAAGCATTTCTGCCACCCATGTAGGGACAAGTCGTGACTTGTCTGTATGGAATAAATAAAACAATGATAATTAATGGTTTATTTATTGTTAAATGAGTGAGGAGTAAGAGGAAAACAGTCAACAGTGAACAGTAGCCTGTCATTCTGAATGAAGAGAAGAATATCGTAAAATGAAGCAGAGCTTATATTTTTAAGTGAAAAGTTATGGTGCTCGCTACTGATCGCTGATCGTTAATAGCTAAACAGAAAATAAATAAGAGGACGGTGTCAATTGTCAACTGTCAATTTAATAAAACAATGATAGAAGTAACAAACCTCCGCAAAAACTACCATCCCCCAAAGTCTGGCAAATATACAGGAATTGGCACAAAAGATGAATTGGAGCATGGCATTTCTTTTTCTGTCCCCAAAGGAGAGATATTTGGAGTGATAGGCCCTGACGGTGCTGGTAAAACCACGCTTTTCAGAATATTGGCAACCCTTCTATTTGCAGATTCAGGCGAAGCGCGAATGGGCAAATGGGATGTGGTGAAAGACTACAAAGAGATTAGAAAAATAATTGGATACATGCCAGGCAGTTTTTCGCTCTATCTTGATTTAACTGTAGAAGAGAATTTGAAGTTCTTTGCAACTGTTTTTGATACTACGATCGAAGAGAACTACGAGTTCATCAAAGATATCTACCAACAGATTGAACCATTCAAAACAAGGCGTGCTGGCGCACTCTCAGGAGGCATGAAGCAAAAACTAGCTCTCTCATGTGCACTCATTCATCAACCCGAAATTCTTATTCTTGATGAACCTACCACTGGAGTAGACCCTGTTTCACGCAAAGAGTTGTGGGATATGCTCAAAAGATTAAAAGAAGGAGGAATGACCATACTGGTTTCCACAGCTTATATGGACGAAGCAAACCGATGCGACAGAATTGCCCTGATGCGAAATGGAGAGTTCATTGCGATTGACACACCCGCCAAAGTAATTGCCGATTATGATCAAACACTCTGGTCGGTGAAAGGAGATAACCTCTCTTCCATGTTGGCTGATATTCGTTCATTTCCACAAGTGCAAACATCCTTTGCCTTCGGAGATGAGCACCACATAACAGTTGATCCTAATTTGAAAAGAGAAGAACTAAGCAAATATCTTTCAGATAAAGGACACACAAATGTCAATATAAATAGTATCACACCCACCATCGAAGATTGCTTCTTGGCTTTGACAAAAGAAGAATGAAATGAAGAATAACAACATCATAAAGGTTTCAGAACTCACTAAAAAGTTTGGCAATTTCACTGCCGTCGATCACATTACTTTCGATGTGAAAGAAGGAGAGATATTTGGATTCTTAGGAGCAAATGGTGCTGGCAAAACCACAGCCATGCAAATGCTCATTGGCTTAAGTAAACAAAGTTCTGGCGAAGCCATTGTTGCCGGTTACAACATTCGCAATGAGAGCGAAAAGATAAAAAAGAACATTGGCTATATGAGCCAAAGATTTTCATTGTACGAAGATTTAAAAGTGTGGGAAAATATCCGACTGTTTGCAGGTATCTATGGAATGAAGGACAAAGAGATTGCAGAGAAAACAGACGAACTGCTTGATCGGTTGGACTTCGAAAGTGAGCGCAACACATTGGTGAAGTCCCTACCCTTGGGTTGGAAACAGAAACTGGCTTTTTCAGTAGCTATATTTCATAATCCAAAGATTGTTTTCCTCGATGAACCAACAGGTGGAGTTGACCCAGCAACGAGGCGACAGTTTTGGGAAATGATCTATCAAGCAGCAAAAGATAACATTACAGTATTTGCCACAACTCACTACATGGACGAAGCGGAATACTGCGACCGTGTATCTATAATGGTTGACGGACGAATAGATGCATTGGATACACCAACCAATCTGAAAGCGAAGTATGAAGCTTCTGATATGGACGAAGTGTTCAGAAAACTTGCACGAAGAGCCGAAAGAGATTAAAAAACGAATACAACTATGAAACAATTCATTGCTTTTGTAAAGAAAGAGTTCTATCATATATCACGCGACAGAAGAACCATGCTTATCCTTTTGGGTATGCCCATTGTTCAGATGTTTATCTTTGGATTTGCCATCAACATGGAAGTTCAAAACATCCGCATTGCTATATATGAACCACAACCCGATGCATACACCCAAGATATCAAAGCACGCGTTGAAGCCAACTCCTATTTTATTCTCAAAGATGCGCCCCACTCTATTCTGGAAGTTAACGAATTGCTACGCAAAGGCGAAATAGATATGGCACTTATATTTCCCAACAATTTCGAAGATAACATAGTACATGCTGGTACGTCACAAGTACAAGTCATAACAGACAGCTCCGATCCAAATATCGGATCAATCTCCACCAATTACATTCGTGCAATTATTGGTGAACAGCAAAAAGAGTGGATGGGGCTGCAACAAATTCCGTACAACATCAGCGTTACAAACAAACTTCACTACAATCCTGAAATGAGGTCTGCCTACACATTTGTTCCAGGTATCATGGGCTTGGTGTTGATGATTATTTGTGCCATAATGACCTCCATATCAATCGTAAGGGAAAAAGAGATGGGAACGATGGAAGTGCTTTTGGCTTCGCCACTCAACTCTGCCACCATACTTCTCTCCAAAGCTGTCCCCTATCTTGCACTCTCTATTGTCAATTTAATCACCATTCTCTTACTCTCTTACTTTGTGCTCAAAGTGCCCATTGTTGGTAGCTTGATGCTATTACTTTTTGTATCTATATTATTTATTTTCCTGTCACTTTTAATAGGCCTTTTGATTTCAACCCTTGTAGAAACACAAGTTGTTGCCATCATCATTTCAGGAATTGGATTAATGATGCCCGTGCTCATTCTCTCAGGAATGATTTTTCCAATAAGTAATATGCCAGCAGTGCTTCAGTGGCTTTCCGCTTTAGTTCCCGCCAGATGGTTCATCACAGCAGTCAAAAAGGTGATGATTCAAGGATTGGGTTTCATGGCTGTAGCCAAAGAGGTTGCTATATTATCAGGAATGATTGTAGCGTTAATTATTATGAGTATCCGTAACATAAAACCCAGATTGGAATGAAAACACTGAAGTTTCTTATCGAAAAAGAGTTCAAACAGATAATGCGTAACCCCATCATTCCAAAAATGATTGTAGGTTATCCCATATTGGTGTTGCTTATTTTCCCTTGGGCAATCAACTTCGAGGTCAAAAACATAAAGTTGAATATTGTTGACCAAAGTAAAAGCTCCTATTCGCAACGACTAATCAATAAAATTGATGCTTCAGCATATTTCATTGTAAATGATGTCACCACAAGCTACGAATCCTCTTTAAAGGATTTGGAGAATGGACAGTGCGATATAATACTTGAAATACCATCGTCGTTCGATAAAAGTTTGGTGAAGGAGCAGAAAACTAACCTTTCAATTGTTGCCAATGCTGTAAATACCACCCAAGGATTATTAGGTAGCAACTATCTCACAGAAATCATTACCGATTTTTCATCCGATTTGCGATACGAAATTCAACCCATTCTGAAGGTACAGCGTGCCCAAAGTTTAGAGATTGTACCCCGTTATCGCTACAACGAAACGCTGGATTACAAAGTATTCATGCTCCCAGCATTCATTGTGCTCATGATTACCCTTATCTGTGGCATTTTACCATCAATGAACGTTGTTTTAGAAAAAGAAATTGGAACAATTAATCAGATTAATACCACACCCGTTAGCAAGTTCAACTTTATTATTGCAAAGGTAATCCCCTACTGGATCATTGGTCTCATCATCCTCACCATCTCCATTTTCATTACATGGATTATCTACGGATTGTATCCCTCAGGCAGTATAGTTGCCCTCTATGTAGCATCTATTATTTTTATTCTGGGAATAACCGCTTTGGGTATCGTTATATCTAACTACTCCAACACCTTGCAACAATCGATGTTTGTAATCATGTTTTTCATACTCATCATCATTCTGCTCAGTGGAATGTTCACACCTGTTTCCAGCATGCCTCTTTGGGCAAAAGCGATTGCTTATGTCAACCCCCTCACACATTTCATAGAAATCATGCGGTTGATTTACCTAAAAGCAAATTCGTTCAGAGATCTGTTGCAACCATTGGGCGTATTGGTCGTGTTTGCAGTTGCTTTCAATGGTTGGGCAGTGTTGAGTTATAAGAAGAGCAACTAAGTAATGATTAATTGTTAGTAGGTTAATGACAGGATATTTCGAAGTATACTCTGCCTCAGTAATGATTATTAGGCTTTTCCCTTTAGGGATTGAGGGTAAAAAGAGATTAATAATTCGCATTTGAAAGTTTTAAAAGTGGACTCACAGTTTCAAAATACAGATAAAATGCAACCC
>DATERO010000171.1:0-3662 GCA_035271465.1 Dysgonamonadaceae bacterium
GTAAACTTGCGCTCAATGTAAGTAGCTACAAAGAAGAGATGTTGAAATCGTGGGAAGAGTTGCCCCCCATCTTCATTACTTCGTCAGAAACAGCAAAGGGTAGGGAAGAGGTGTTGGGTTATATTGAAGAAGTCACTAAAAGTTTGTGATTGGAGATGTGTAAGCTTAGGAAAGTATTGACTCGAAGCTTAGTTTTAGCTAAAACGCAAGAAAAAGGATAGACTTGGGGTGCGGATTTAGCTAAAACGCAAGAAAAAGCTCAATCTGGGGGTCAGATTTGTCTAAAACGCAAGAAAAAGCACTGACCTGAGGGTCGGATTGTACTAAAATGCGAGAAAAAGCATAAACCTGAGGCTCATATTTGGCTAAATTGAGAGAAAAAGCACTAACCTAAGAGCAAGCCGCTCTTTTTTATTGATTTAGATGGATTGCCTGTAAAAGCTGAGACTCTCATTAATCAAATCTTTCCCCACAACCTGATTAATCTCTATATCTCCCACATCCGATAACAGGGTGAAATTGATATTATCCCCTTCATTCTTTTTGTCATGTACCATAAACTTGTACAAGGTGTCGTAATCTTTCGGTTCGATGGGAAACACTCCGTAATGCTTTGTGATAAACTCCTTAGCTGTTTCTAATATTTCTTTTGGAAGGTTGCAAACCTTGTGAGACAAGTATAATTCTGCTATTAATCCCCATGCTACAGCATAACCATGCGGAACGGGATTGTCGTTGTCCAATGCAAAACTTTCGAAAGCATGCCCAATAGTATGCCCCAAATTCAATGCTTTGCGAATGTTTCTTTCAAATGGGTCTTGCTCCACAATGCGTTGTTTTATCAAGACAGACTGCATAACCAAATCGTTCAGTAAATCGTAATCGATATCATCAGCTAAATTAAAGCTCAATGTTTTGTTCCAAATGCTTTCAGATTCTAATAGCGCATGCTTTATCATTTCGGCGTAGCCCGAGAGGATGTCTTTTTGAGAAAGTGTGTTGAGGAACTCAGCAGAGATAATAACATATTCAGATGGGTGGAATGAACCAATTTCATTTTTATATCCTTCGAAGTTAATCCCAGTTTTGCCTCCAACAGATGCATCAACGCTTCCCAATAGTGTAGTGGGGATGTTGATATAAGCAATACCGCGCTTGTAAGTAGCTGCCGCAAAACCTCCTAAATCAGTAATCATACCACCACCCAAGTTGATAAGCAGCGAATGGCGAGTTGCACCATTGGTGGTAAGAAACTTCCAAACATGAGACAGGTTCTCGATTGTTTTATTGGTGTCATCAGCAGGAATAACTACTCGTTTTGCACTATCGACGATGGGGATTGAAGCAATTAGTGGATAACATTTTTTTTCTGTGTGCTCATCCGTGAGGATAAAGAGTTTGTCGTAAGTCATTTTGCTAAGCACATTGCTCAGGTCATCGGTTATCTTGTTGCTTTTAATTATCTGTTGCATCTTTCTGTAAAGTTGTTTGATTGTTTAGTATTTGTGTTATTATATTGTTGTTGCTATTTTAATGCATTGTAAAGTTCGTCTTGAATGCGCTCTCTGATTTTCAATGTTGATAATCTGTTAGGACTTCTACTTGGATATACACGATTAGATAGAAAAATGTAAATCATTTGATTTGTAGGATCAATCCAAAAACTTGTACCCGTATAACCTGTGTGCCCATATACTGAAACTGGAGCTTGAGGACTGGTTGGACTTGCATTATTGTTGCGAATGTCGGGTTTATCAAACCCTAAGCCGCGTCTGCTGACACTACTTTTGGTGGTGGTGAAAAGACGCATAGTCTCGTCACTTAGAAATCTCTCTCCACCATATTCACCTTCGTTCAAAAACATCTGGTAGAGTTTAGCCAGGTCGTTTGCATTGGAGAAAAGACCTGCATTTCCAGAGATGCCTCCAAAAAGTGCAGCGCCTTCATCGTGTACATATCCCCTCAACAATTGTTTTCTAAAAAAAGCATCGTCTTCTGTTGGAGCAATATTATCAATCTTCATATGGTTGAGTGGCTGGAAGGTGGTTGTTGTAGCACCCAGTCTTCTGAAGAAATTGCTTTGTGTATATTCATCCAAATCTTGTTTTGAAATGTTCTCAACCACCTCTTTAAGTAACATGAAATTGAGGCAACTATATGCATACCTATTGCGAGCTCTGAGGTTGGTGTTGATTATCTCTTGGAGAAGCTTTTGCTGCATCTTCTCACTCGCATACATCTTATCCGATACAGGGTAGCTAAAAGTTGGAGAGTTTGTTTCTGCTATAAGTTCGGGCACGAAACTGTAGTTCTTGCGACCCCACATACCTGCAAATGGAAGACTGTGTGTAGTAGATTTTCGTGAAGAGAGCAATGAGCCCGAGTAACTGTCTTTGTCTATTGCAAACGTATAGTAAGGAATGTATGGCAAAATGCCAGACTCGTGAAACAGAGATTCTCTGATTGTAATTTTTGCTTTGTTAGTTCCTTTGGTTTCGGGTATGTAGATTTGGAAAGGGTCTTGTAAGCGTAGCTTTTTCTCATCATATAGCTTCATGATTGCGGGCAAAGTAGCACTTGCTTTTGTAATAGAAGCCAAGTCATACACTGTTTCATCAGTAACTTTGCTACTCACACCATATTCAAAACTTCCAAAAGATCTATCATAAATTACAACTCCATCTTTTGCCACCAATATTTGACAGCCCGGATAAGCCTTTTGGCGAATACCTTCGAGAGCAATTCTTTCAATGGAGTTTAATCGTTCTGAATTAATACCTACATCTTCGGGCAGTTGGTAGGATAATCTGCTTTTAGCTGTAACCAAACCAGTATTGGCTTTATATTTTCCTGCCGAAACGGGTATCGTTCCATTCATCTCTATCCCACCAAAGAGAGCTTGTGCCGCACTTTCTTGAGCATACACTTCGTTGGTATGAGCCAACACTACTGCGTTGCTATTATCCGATGATTGAATGAATGTGTTTAAAAAATAGGGTGATGTAAAGAACACTACTATCGATTTCTTCTCTTTAAGCATTCTTTGCATTGCTGGTGTATCCTTTACATATTGTGTATGGATGGAGTATATAACCTCGTCGTAATCGTCCAGCTCTTTCTCAATCCCTGCCAACTGATCCGATTGGTTTATTTGGTATGTTTTCACTTTGGCATACTTGTTCAACCATCTTTGAAAAGGTGTAATTGTGGAAACACCAATAGAAACCGATGCAATTTTGTGTTTGTCTAAATGTTTGAGGGGAAGTATGTCATCATCGTTTTTCAATAATGTGATAGATGTGTCGTGTAGTTTTCGAATCAACCACTCAGCATTGATGTTATTGATAACTCTTACTACTTCCTGTGTGTTAATTGGCTTGAATTTATGAACATCTAAAATGAATTTATACGATAATATTCTTCGTACTTTTCTTTCCAACAGTTCTTTTGAAACAATATTTTGTTCTACTGCTTCTTTAACCGAATTGAATTCATCTCTTATGTTGACTACACCCAAAACAATGTCATTTCCTGCCAGTATTGCTTTTACACTCATGGACGGTTGATTGGAAACTCCACGCATTGCCATACCATCAGTGAAAGTTAAACCAGAAAAGCCCATCTCTTCTTTCAATAAATCTTTACCAATGCTTGCAGTTAAT
>DATERO010000172.1:0-3433 GCA_035271465.1 Dysgonamonadaceae bacterium
GGCCGAACAGAAAGAAGGGTCTATAATTAATGTTTCATCTATGGCCACTTACTCCGCAATCTCGAGAGTTCCAGGATATTCAGTAGCCAAAACAGGAGTTAATATCTTCACACAATGGATGGCTATGGAAATGGCAGTAAAATATAGTGATAAGATTAGAGTAAATGCAATCGCTCCTGGATTTTTTATTGGAGAACAGAATAAAAATGTTTTAATTAATCCAGATGGTTCATTAACTGAGCGAAGTAGTAAAATATTAGCGCGTACTCCTATGCGAAGATTTGGTGATATAAATGAATTAAACGGAGCAGTTCAGTTTCTATGTTCAGATGCTGCAAGTTTTATAACTGGCACCATATTACCAATCGATGGAGGCTTTAGTTCATTTAGTGGAGTATAGCTTTTGATTATAAGAATTGAGTATATAAATGTATGTTTTTTAATGAAATGGAGAATAATTGCTCCAGGAAAACATATAAGGGAAAATAATTTTAAATATAAATTAAAATGACTACACGTAGAGAGTTTCTCCGTACTGCAGCACTTGCTTCTGCAGGGTTGGCATTTTCAGGATTATCATCCAAAACAAATGCCTCAAGTTATAGCAAAATAATGGGATCGGGTAATAAAGTTAATCTTGCTGTCATTGGCATAGGTAATAGAGGCTGGGATATCATACAAGATTTTGATAGAACAGGATTAGCCAATATCGTAGGATTATGTGATGTTGATTTGGGGGCTGATCATACTAAAAATGCATTAGCTAAATTTCCAAATGCGAAGCGCTTTACGGACTTCAGAGAAATGTTTGATAAAATGGGAAATGAAATTGAAGCTGTTGCTATAGCAACTCCTGATTTTTCACACTTCCCTGCAACTATGATGGCAATGGCTTTAGGCAAGCATGTGTTTGTTGAAAAACCAATGGCACGTACATTCCACGAAGTTCAATTAATGATTGATTCTGCAAAAAAGCATAAAAATGTAGTTACCCAGATGGGAAATCAGGGACATTCAGAAGCTAATTATTTTCAGTTCAAAGCTTGGCAAGAAGCAGGTATCATTAAAGATGTTACAGCCATTACCGCACACATGAATAACCCTAGGCGTTGGCATGGTTGGGATACAAATATTAAAAAGTTTCCTGCTGCAGAAACCATACCTGAAACATTAGATTGGGATAAATGGTTATCAGCTCAATCTTATCACGATTTCAATAAGGATTTACATTACGGACAATGGCGTTGTTGGTATGATTTTGGAATGGGAGCATTAGGTGATTGGGGCGCACATATAATTGATACTGCTCATAGATTTTTAGAGTTAGGTTTACCAGAAGAGGTTATTCCTTTGAAATTAACTGGACATAATGATTTCTTCTTCCCAATGTCAAGTACTATTCAGTTCAATTTCCCCAAACGCAAGAATATGCCTCCGGTTGAAATAACATGGTATGATGGTGTGGATAACATTCCCGCAGTGCCTGAAGGATATGGTGTTTCTGAACTAGACCCCAATATTCCACCAGTAGCTGGTAGTAAAATACAACCAGCTAAATTAAACCCTGGGAAAGAGATCTATAGTAAAGATTTAATTTTCAAAGGAGGTTCTCACGGTAGTACTTTGTCTATTATTCCTGAAGAAAAAGCAAAAGATATGGCAAATAAATTACCGGAAGTTCCACGGAGTCCTTCTAATCACTATGCTAACTTCTTATTGGCATGTCAAGGAAAAGAAGAAACGCGCTCACCATTTGAAATTGCTGGACCTTTAAGTCAAGTTTTCTGCTTGGGTGTTATGGCACAGAGATTGAATCGAAAAATTGAGTTCGATAGAGATACAAAACGAGTTAAAAATGATGCTTTTGCTGATGCATTCCTTACAGGAGCACCTCCACGAAAAGGTTGGGAAGAGTATTACAAACTATAAGCATACATCATATATCTAAAATAAAAGGCTTCACCCTCTTTTGATATCTATAGGATTATCTCCTATAAAGATGAAAAGAGGGTGATTCATATTAATATATAGCACGCTACTTTATTGCACCAAATCTTGCTGTAATATGCCTGTGATTTGATAAGTCACCAGTTATCGGAGCAATTTTTGATATATAATTCAAAAAGTCAGCTGTGATTGTAGCTAATTTAGGTCTCCTATTTAAGAAGTAATCACTTATTGACACAATTATACGTCCCCGATTTGAAGAATCATTGGTTCTCGATGCAATCCTATGCCTACGATTTGAGAATGGAGCAACTCTTTAAGCAATTATAGAGATCTAATTTGACAGATTGTCTGTGTGAGTTTATAAGTAGGACTCAAATATTTCCAAAGAACTATAGCTATACAAGTGAATATTTTATATTGCTACTATATTTTTCTGCAAGCTTTTATCTTGCAATGATACAGGAACGGACATCTTAATCTCTTCTTCTATTATTTCTATGAGTCGTTCTCTCAAAAAGTCTTTTCTTGTAATTAAACTAATTTCACGTACTGGTTTATTGTCTTTAAAGAATCTGATATTCTTTTTTTGTTTCTCTGTCAAATGAGATAATGCCATTTCTGGAATCACCGTAATGCCATTGTTGTTGTCAACAATGTTTATAAGTGTTTCAATGCTGCCTGCTTCGTATGTAAATGCTGACTGTAATGCACCTTTGCTTTTAAGATTGCATATGTTTAATATTTGAGTTCTAAAACAGTGCACTTCATCCAGCAGCCAAAGTTTAGCCCCTCTTAAGTCAGTTTCTTCGAGAGATGTTTTTGAATAAAGAAACCGTTCATGGGGAGAAACATAAGCAAAGAACTCTTCATAGTATATTGGTCTTTCTTTCATTCGTTCATCATGCAGGGGGGTTGCTAATATTCCACCATCTATTGATCCTTTGGCTAAACCAGTTAAAATTTGAGTGGTTGTCATTTCGTTTATTATCAGCCGTATATCATTATTTTGCTCACGGTGCGTCTGCATAAGTGCCGGCAACAAGTACGGAGATACAGTTGGTATAATTGCTAAACGAAAAGCTCCTTTTATAACTCCTTTTTCCTCATCAACAATTTCTTTTATCTGATGAATTTGAGCAATTGAAACTCTTGCCTGGTCAATTATCTTACGTCCTACATTAGTTGGCTCTATGGGCGATTGTGTTCGATCAAAAATCTTAACACCTAGTTCATCCTCTAGTTTTTGAATCATCATGCTCAGCGTTGGTTGAGTCACAAACGATGCTTCGGCTGCTCTGGAGAAATGACGATGATTATCCACAGCAACAATATATTCAAGTTGTTGTATGTTCATAAGATAGTGTTTTAATAAATAAAGAAACGAGGAGCTTTGTTATTTATGACTTGAAAAGTACTTCATAAATTGAGCACGCTCGTACAATGCCGGACTTGGAATGTTTGAATAGTTAAGTTTTCCTCTAAA
>DATERO010000173.1:0-2926 GCA_035271465.1 Dysgonamonadaceae bacterium
CGAAGACAGAGTCTTAATCCCATCACCAAAAGTTGCAACTTATGATCTTCAGCCTGAAATGAGTGCTGAGGGTATAAAAGATGCTTTGATAGAGAGAATAAAAATGGATAAGTATGATTTAATAGTTGCAAACTTTGCCAATCCTGATATGGTAGGTCACACTGGGGTAATTCCAGCAGTAATTAAGGGTGTTGAAACTGTTGACACATATCTTGGAGAGATACTGGAAGTATTAAAGACAAAAGGCGGACATACTCTTATAACAGCAGATCACGGAAACGCAGAACAGCTTTTAGATGATGAAGGTAACCCATTTACAGCTCACACAACTAATAAAGTTCCACTTATATATGTAGGAGAAAATAAAATAGAACTCCAAGAAGGTAAACTTGCAGACCTTGCACCTACTTTATTAGAGCTAATGAAAGTGGAACAACCAAAAGAAATGACTGGAAAGAGTCTTTTGGTGAAGAGGTAATATAATAGGTAATATAGTTTTGAATACTGCTTTTGATATTATTCAAAATTCCTATTAAACAGATAAAAAGGAGTTGTTCTTTCAAAAAGAGCAGCTCTTTTTTTTGATTAAACGGTTTGCGAGGGTTAGATGTAACACATAGTATCTGAACCGTTAAAAAAGAAGCACAAAGAAAGAACAGCTTAATTTACATATCTTCCAAAGACAAGCCTTTATATTCAATTGAGTAATCAGGATATTTAGCAACTATCTTAGTTGCTTTGTCTTCTAATACCGAAAGTTTTATTTTTTGCGGGTTTCTTTTCACTTCATACAATTCAATTGTCTTATTCATTTCATTGATAGCCACTATATCGATTTCATCTTCACCCTTGTTGTTCCAATAGCTTTTCACGTCTGAGTATTGCATCGTTTCAATTAGTTTAGTTCTGAAATATTTCTCTAATACAAGACCGCTATACATGTCATAATCTCGCTCCACAATATCTCTTACATATCCATAGTTGCCGATCTCGATGGTGCTCCTGTACTTAAAGATAAACCGAAACCAAAAGTTCAGGAAGTTGTCTTCAATTTTATATCTATTGGAGCGACTACCTTCTTTAGCCATAAAAGGTCTGTTGCGGGTGATAATATTGTAGTCTTTTTCTAACTTGTCTAAGAATCCGCCAATAGGCATGTTTAGAATACTCTCAATAGATCCTCTGTCTGTTTTGGAAGAAGCAATGAGCGACAAAACAGAAAAGTAATTTCCATAGTCTTTACCAAACTCACCTATCAACACGTCTTTGCCTTCTTCTAAAAAGAATGAGTTGACTGAAAATACAGCATCTAAAATTTTCTTTCTTGTAAATGCTTTATAAATCACCAACTGCTCTATGTATTTTGCAACTCCACCTGTAATCATGTAAAAAGTCAGCAGGTCCTCATTGGTATATTTGGGGTTGTAATCAGAAAGTATTTCTCTCACTATTTTCAAATCAAAATGCTTTACGTGTATCTTGGAGGTAATACGACCAAAAAGAGGTTCTTTTGAATGTTCGAAAATGCGTTTCATCAGCGAATAAATAGAACCGCAAAGCACTAAATTGATGCGACTGTCACTCTTGCTAGAATCCCATATGTTTTGCATATCGCTGTATATCGAGTTGTTGACACTCGAAAATTCTTGAAACTCATCAATTATTAATGTGAAGTTTACCTTTTCTGACAACTGCATCAAAGCGTTAAACAAATCGGCAAAACTGTTGAAGTTGCCCAGAGGGTAGCCAAGTTTCTCTTGTGCTTCTCGTGCAAATTCATCACAAAGAAGCCTTTCATTCTTTTTTGCAACAAAGAAATAGAGCATCGGGATCTCTTCGTAAGTATGTTTTAGAAGTGTTGTTTTACCTACTCGCCGTCTGCCAACAATCATTGTCATTTGTGCTGATGTTGCAGATATCTTCTCTATCTCTTTTAATGTGGCAATTTCTGATGTTCGATTATAGAATTTCATACTTTTTGTTTTATTAGTGCAACCACTGTTACAGCAATGCCGGTTGCGTTAGCAAACTTACATATTAATATTTAATGCGCAAACTTTTCTCTATTAGTTTGTTTGATGTCTTTTTGTCTTCTTCTGTTGGATTTTAGCTTAAACGTTATGTTTTCAACAACAATCATAGAGGGAAAGGTTATTTCACTAGACCAAAACACCATTCTGCAAGCATATTTATTGTCCCTCGATACGCGAAAAAGCAATGTTTCGTATTGAGTACGTTTAAACTTACTGACTAAAGGTGCTGAGAAGTTGCTGTTTTTTAAAGGCAATCTAATACGAGTGCTCTTCTTCATTATCAATCTTCACGCTAATTGAATCATTGTAATTATGAATTGTCAAAAATTTATTACCTTTGCACTCTATTTTATATAAGTTATAAACTGACTGAAAATGAGTAACAAATTCCCCGAATATAACGAATTAGATTTATCTGCAATCAATCAAGAGATTCTTGAAAAGTGGGATACACTTGATGTGTTCCAAAAAAGTTTAGCAACCCGCAAGGGTAAGCCTGAGTATGTTTTTTACGAAGGGCCACCATCGGCAAACGGCATGCCTGGTATTCACCATGTGATTGCTCGTTCGATTAAAGATATCTTTTGCAGATATAAAACAATGAAAGGCTTTCTGGTAAACAGAAAAGCTGGATGGGATACTCATGGACTACCTGTAGAGCTAAGCGTAGAGAAATCACTAGGAATTACCAAGGAAGATATTGGTAGTAAAATTTCTGTCGAGGAGTACAACACCGCTTGTCGTGTAGAAGTGATGAAATATACCAAAGAGTGGGAAGACTTGACACGCTTGATGGGCTACTGGGTAGATATGTCCGATCCTTATGTGACCTATGATAATCGTTATATTGAATCACTTTGGTATTTACTCAAAACTTTGTACAACAAAGATTT
>DATERO010000174.1:0-2277 GCA_035271465.1 Dysgonamonadaceae bacterium
TATTATATCTTTTCAAAAACCGCATCCGAGTAAGGCACAACATAGAACTGAAAAATCTATCGAAATGCTTGAATGGTTAATCAAAACCTACACCAACGAAGGCGATGTGGTTTTAGACAACACTATGGGCTCAGGCACAACAGGGGTAGCCTGTATAAATACTAACAGGAATTTCATTGGGATAGAATTAGACGATAAATATTTTGAAATGGCTAAAGCGAGAATTAATGAAGCAATAATTTAGTAAATGCCGTGTTATGTGTCATTTTAAAACATCACCGTTGGACGGGTATCCCGATAAATATATTGCTCAAATGCTTTTGTTTGGTCGTCTAACATTTGGCATAAATGGTCAATAATTTCGTAAGGGTCTGCATCTCTCACAAGCATTTGAACTACTCTGTTAAAAGTTGCTGATGTTCTGTAACGCTCTTTACCATTTTTGAAACGAGCAATACATTCATCTGTTTTGCGGTAAAATTCTTGTTCTATCATTTTAATTAAGATTTGTGTTTTCTTTTGTCATCTCTTTGTTAGTGAAATTCAGCCCATATTATTTACGTTAGCGGTCATTGCTGACCCAACCTCATCAAATCATCAAGTTGTTCTGCTAACTTATCCCTTGTGGCTTCTGCCTGTGTGTATCTTGCATTGCTATACAATCCCTGCATATACTCAATTTCTTCAATGAAATCGGCTAAATGCAACGAACCGCTAACAACGTATTGGCGAATATTGCCAGCATCGTCTGTAATTTTAATTTCTACTTTCATATCAAGTTTGTTTTTAAGTTGAACATTTGTGTTTCAAAATTGGCAACATCGCCAATACGTGAACCGTTATGGGCAATATCTAACCTCGACATTAACACCATCGTTTATTTCAAACAACTTTTTACCATCACTACTATAACCTACGTAGCAGTTTATTGTCAAATCATTATAATATCCAGCACCCAATACTTTGAAAAATGTTTCTGCATTTTATTTACAGAAATATATCCACCATACAAAGAATAATATCTCTTTTGCAACGACAGGGCATGATTCCACACAAACGAAGCTTCACGGAGCATCTTATCCAGATGTTTCGTTCTTTCTGTTTTATACAATTTATATTTGTATGTAATCATATTCTGTTGTATCTTTGTACAAAGATAGCAATAATATTACACATTTACAAATTAATTTGCATATGTCAGTTAATTTTAGTATATTTGAGTTATGAAAGAAACAGTATTAAGTTTTACAGAGGTTCTTCAGATAATCTTTATCGTGTTGAAACTCGTTGGTTCGATAGCATGGTCGTGGTGGTGGGTTTTATCCCCGCTGTGGATTCCCATCGCACTTTGGTTATTTTTGGTATTAATAGTAGCATCAGTAAAGGCATTGAGATATGGCAAAACAAACAGCTTGTAAATATGAAATTGGAGAATAATAAAAACATTTTCTGCTCTGTTTCAGCCGGTTATTCTTCTGTCATGATGGCCATTAAAATGAAAGAGTGGTATCCAGACCACAACATAATAAACGTAATGGCGAATACATCAAAAGAGCGAATTGAGAGCCTTGTTTTCATGAATGACTGCGACGAACTACACGGTTTAAATCTTGTATGGGTGGAGGCTGTCATAAATCAAGAAAAGGGTGTTGGCACTGGATATAAGGTGTGTACATTCGACGAATTGAAGAAAAACGGAGAAATTTTTGAGGATGGCATTAAGAAGTATGGCATTGCGAGTGTGGCAAACAAGTGGTGCAACAGGGATCTGAAAACAATCCCTATGAAAAAGTACGCAGATGATGTTTTTGGGGCTAATAACTACTCCATAGCAATCGGAATAAGGGCTGACGAGATGGATAGGATTTCTACATCATATAGGGATAATAATATATTTTACCCATTAATTGAGCGTGGAATAGACAGCCGATATAGAAACCGTTTTTGGGCGGACAGCCCCATTAGAATTAAAATACCAGCATTTAAGGGAAACTGTGATTTTTGTTTTGAAAAGTCAAGGAGGAAACTACTCACCATAATCAAAGAGGACCCAGATGTGCCAAACTGGTGGAAAGAGATGGAATCAAAGTATTCGCAGATTCCAATTGATGGTAAAGATGTGTATAACGGTATGGCGTGTAACGGGGGGCACTTTTTTGGCAGGAATAACACACCGGTTGTTGATTTGATTGAAATGGCAAAAAAACCATTCAGGAGGGCGACCGATGAATATATATATGAGAACGAACTATTCGATTTTGAAAACGATTGTGGGGT
>DATERO010000175.1:0-3338 GCA_035271465.1 Dysgonamonadaceae bacterium
TTATCAAGTAGCCATTCTCACGAATGAGCCCTGTGAACTTCTCGAAACTCTCGTAATACTTCTCAGCAGTGTGATAAATATCCAAATGGTCGGGACTGGCTGAGGTGATAATGGCAATCCACGGTTGTAACCAATGAAACGATCGGTCGTACTCATCGGCTTCAACCACTGTTATCTCACTTTCTGCAGAAATTAACAAATTACTTTTATAGTTTTTGAGAATTCCTCCCAAAAAAGCACTACAATCAACTTCCGATTGACGCAAGATGTAAGCTGTCATGGTGCTCACTGTAGTTTTTCCATGTGTACCCGCACAACAAATGGCTTTGCTCAGCTTCGTTATCTCGCCCAACACCTGAGCACGCTTCATCATAGTGAACCCTTTCTGTTGGAAGTAAACAAACTCAGCATTTGTGGGAGGTATTGCTGGGGTATAGACAACCAAAGTAGTTAGTGGATCTAAGAATTGATGGGGTATGCATTCAATATTATCTTCGTAATGAATGATTGCTCCCTCATTTTCTAAAAGCTTACATAATTTCGTGGAAATTCGATCGTATCCACCAACCGTTTTTCTGTTTGCCAAAAAGTATCGCGCCAAATTGCTCATACCAATACCACCAATTCCGAGAAAGTAGATGTTGATGAAGCTTTCTATCACCGGCGTTGCCAAGTCTTGAGGTTTCCCTGATGATTCTTTTGTTGTCATGATATTTACTTTTTGATATTTATTAGTTTTGATATTTCATCAACAATACGATCGGCCGAATTATGTTGTGCAAAGCGCATTATGTTTGCGCTCAATTCCATTAATTTGGTTTGATTGTTCACTAAATTAAGTGCAACTGAAAAGAGTTGGTTTGGTGCAGTATCATCTGCAACCAATATAGCTGCATTTTCTTGCACCAATGCCATCGCATTTTGCGTTTGATGGTCTTCGGCCACATTGGGTGAGGGGACTAATATGACGGGTTTGCCCAATATGCTAAACTCGGATATTGAACCTGCACCAGCACGCGATATTACAAGGTCGGCAACGGAATATGCCAAATCCATACGCGAAACAAAGTCAAAGAGCAAGACATTGGGTGGAATTTTGCCAGCAATTGAGAGCTCCATCATCTCATCGTAATAATACTTACCACACTGCCAGATAATCTGAATTTTGCTCTTTTCAATTTCAGGGAATGCACGAACTATGCTGTCATTGAGTGTGCGAGCACCAAGGCTTCCTCCCAGCATAAGGATTGTTTTTTTTGCAGGGTCAAGGTTAAAAAACCTGTTTCCTTCTAAAATAGTATTGGGTGTGATCGTCAAATCTTGTCGACAAGGATTGCCCGTCAACACAATGCGATCTTTTGGGAAAAATCGATCCATGCCTTCGTATGCAACACATATGGTTGAAGCTTTTTTACCTAACCATTTATTAGCCATTCCGGCCAACGAGTTTTGTTCTTGCAACAGTGTGGGGATTTTTTGTGAAACTGCTGCTCGCAACACAGGAGCACTGGCATAACCGCCTACTCCGATTACAACATCTGGTCGGAAGCTCTTCACTATCTCCTTAGCTCGGCGCAAACTTTTGATCAACTTGATGCCTACTGAAACATTCTTGTGCAATTGTTTACGGTTGAATCCTGCAACGGGTAGTCCAACAATCTCGTAACCTGCTGCTGGCACACGTTCCATCTCCATTCTATTCTCGGCACCCACAAACAATATTGCGGCTTGCGGCCATTTCTCTCTTATTGCATTGGCAATGGATAGTGCGGGAAATATATGTCCGCCAGTTCCGCCTCCGCTAATGATAAAACGAGGTTGGATTGAAGAATTGTGAGTGGTTATGTTTGTCATAAATCTGTATTTTTTGTCTTTTATGTTACTGCTTGCGCAGTTTGCTCTCTTTTTTTTAAAATGTAAGGGACGAAATTTATCGCCCCTTACTAACTTCAGCTCTGTAAAAAACGAGTGCGGATTAATTATTATTGTTTGTTTATTCTATTACTTCTGGTTCTGTCTCCTCTTCTTTCTTTTTGGTGCGTTGTTTGGCACGGTCGACATATTTTTTGAGAAGCGAGTTAACGGTTTGTTTAAGCACCGCATATTTCTCATTTCCCTCCACAATACATAAGGCATTAACCACTTCTGCATACGATAAAAACTCCATTTGAGCATCGTTGCGAGCATTTTTTAATGCCCCAGCCACAAATTCAGCTTGAGAAACATCTCGATTGCGTTGCAACACAGCGAAAATTGAATTAGAATGTTTTAATTCATTTAAAACATACATCAAATTCAATGTTACAAAGCAGGTTTCTGTCTCTTCACTTTTCTCAATGTCTTGAAACAAGTTGTTCAACACGCTTGTTTCTGAATCTTGACCCATTGTAGCTATTGAACTACCTGTTCCATACGGTTTAAAAACCCTCAATAAATGTTTGGCAGCATCTTCCTTATCTTGTTCATACGGAAAATCTGAATACTCTTTTATCAGATTATATATTTTCCTTATGGCATGATCGCGCTTTTCCTCAGCTTCTATAAGTGCTTCGGGTGCCGTTTGCTGTTCTTGTGCCAATACGTCGTCAAAAGCATCATATGCTGTTTGTAGTTCAGCAAGCTTGCCAGTGTACAACTCCGGCATTCCTTCTGTGTGAGAGTCGGCGTAAGCCAAAACATCTGTCAGGAGCTGATGCAACTCCCATCGAGTGAGTCTGTTTAAATTCGCATTTGAAATTTTCATATATTTTTATTTAAGAGCACTGTGTTTTACACAGATATGAAGTTTGCTTTTATGATGGTTCAGATTTTACTTTATTTGCTTGTCAAGATTGTTTTTTATATTTAATTGTGTCTGGATACAAATATATCTAAATATCCCGATAGATAGTGTTATTCCTGCAGAAGAATTCTGTTAAATCGCATCTTTTAATGTCAACATCGATATCATAACATTCTTATTTCCAAATATTATATAGGATGTAAGCCTCAAGTGGGTGCATTTTCTCGAGATTTAGCCAAATATGAGCCTCAGGTTGGTGCTTTTTCTCGAGATTTGGCCAAATCTGAGCCTCAGGTTGGTGCTTTTTCTCAAGATTTAGCCAAATGTGAGGCTCAGGTTGGTGCTTTTTCTCAAGATTGAGCCAAATGTGAGGCTCAGGTTGGTGCTTTTCCGAACGTTTCAGCATAAAACAATGCCAAATCATTGCTTTTCTCTATGCTTTCACCACATCAAAGTCTATTTCTTCAGCATATTCTTCATTTATAACAGCTTCTTTCAAGATTTCCTCACTATCATTTGCATCAGCATCCACATCTTGATATGCGTCAATGTTCAT
>DATERO010000176.1:0-10746 GCA_035271465.1 Dysgonamonadaceae bacterium
TGTCCTTCTCTTTAAAATGCTTTTGTTGGGTATTTGGAATGATTTATCAGATGAGAAGACTGAAAACCTTGTCAATGACTCTCTTTCTGCTATGCGTTTTTGTGAGTTGAGTCTGGAAGACTCAGTTCCTGATCATAGTACCCTTAGCCGTTTTCGTACAGCATTAACTAACAGCAATGGTATGGATAAAGTACTGGGAGCTTTCAACAAACAATTGGAGAAACATAATGTCATTATTCAGACCGGTATTAAAGTGGATGCTTCTTTGACGGATAGTCTTCGTAAGCCTAAAGGTAATATTCGTTACAGTATAGCTGAAGACCGCAAAGAAGATGAAGTTAATGAGGAAGAGCAAAAGAAACAAACAGTCTTTCTAAAAAAGCAGCAAGGAAAAGGCGTAGACACAGAAGGTAGATGGGTGAAAAAAGGTGGTAGCTTTCATTTTGGGTTTAAACATCATGACGCTGTAGATGAAAATGGCTTAGTAGTCGCAGTTCATACCATTGCTGCTAATCAACATGATTCAAAAGGCTTAATACCGTTATTAAAGAAAACCCCCAAACGATATAAAGAGAAGGGTGTTTCAGCAGATAAAGGATATAAAGTTCCTGACAATGATCGTTTTTTAACAAAAGATAAAATAAAGAATCGTGTGATGCATAAGGCTTATCGTAGTCGCCCTTTAACACCTTGGCAAGTACGTTTCAACAAACTCATCAGCAAGACACGCTGGGTAGTAGAGCGCACCTTTGGCAGTATCAAAAAATGGTTTGGTGGTGGAACAGCTCGCTATAAGGGATTAAAGAAAACACATACGCAACATGTTTTACAAGCTATCGCCTATAATCTAAAGCGAGCTCCAGGGATAATTGTGTCCAATTCACTCAAAAACACATAAAAAATGAGGATAGAAGGCAATATGCAACCTCTTAATAGGAGCAAAACGATAAATGTTCAAGTAAAGTGAAGAAAATAACTTGCAAATAAAAAAGAAAAAGAGAAAAATACACCTGAAAAGAAATCTGACGTATTTTTCAAAGCTCTCAAATTGATATGCTTATATTCTATTCATTAATCATACTCAAATTAGATATAAAAAAAAGGACTCCTCTGTGTGAGAAATCCTTTTTTTTCAAACAACACTACTAACAACTTAATCTAACAACGTATCAGGATCAAGATTATTTTTTTCGATATCTAAGAAGTAATCATAAGTACCCAACTTCAACTCAAAGCAAGCATCTTTATCACAAACAATGATTGCTCTTCTGTGAAATTGCAATACACTAATAGTACATCTATGATTGACAGAGCCTTCAACGGCTTCGTACAGTGCACGCGATTTGTGTTGCCCCGTTACAATCACTACCACTTCTTTGGCTTCAAAAATAGTTTCTACACCAACTGTTAAAGCAGTTTTGGGAACTTTCTTAATATCGTTTCCAAAGAAACGTGAGTTGGCAGCAACTGTATCAGAAGCCAGCGTCTTGATGCGAGTTCGCGATGACAATGAAGAGCCAGGCTCATTGAAAGCCATATGGCCGTCGGGTCCAATACCGCCCAAGAACAGATCGATGCCTCCAGCTGCCTTAATTTTTTCTTCGTAAGCGTCGCACTCAGCTACTAAATCCTTTGCCACACCATTTAAAAGATTAATGTTCTCTTTTTTGATGTCGATATGATTAAAGAAATTTTCCCACATAAAGAAATGGTAGCTTTCTGGATGACTGGCATCTAAGCCAACATATTCATCCATATTGAAAGTAATTACATTTTCGAAAGATACCTTTCCTTTTTTGTAAAGATTTATCAGCTCTCTGTATGTTCCCAAAGGAGATGATCCTGTTGGTAAGCCTAATTTAAATGGTTTGTCGGCTGTAGGGTTGGCTGCGTTTATTTTTGAAGCTATATAATTTGCAGTCCATCTACCTACCAGATCCTCGTTAGATTGAATAATTAATCTCATATACTTTAAATTATTAGGATAGTTTATGACCGTTAATTATCTGTTATTGCTACAGATAACTAAGAAAGGGAATTTAAATACAATCTTCAACTTTATTTGGTACAATTTCATCGTCCGAAAGAATTTTTTCTGCCATATTCTTTCCTAATATCACAGCTTTTTCATAAACATCCTTACTAAGCGATTGCTTCATATCAATTGGGCAACAGATCTTTTCAAATTGCATTTTATCGGCAAAGTCACTCAGTATTCTCACTGAAGTACCTGCCCATGAATGGCTTCCGAAAAAGCCAAAGTATCGGTTCTTTAAGTTTTTATTTTCCAATGTGTTCACCAATGTCTGAACTGCAGGATAGAGTTTGCTATCATAAGTGGGCGAACCAATAATGAGTCCTTTGTATTTGTAAATATCTTGAATTACATATGAAAGGTTGCTTTTAGACAGATTGTGCATTACAATATTTCTCACCCCATTGGCAGCTGCTTCTGAAGCTATTGACTCGGCAAGTTGTTCTGTATTTCCATACATGCTGCCATAGGCTATCACCAAGCCTTTGTCTCCTTCATAGTTGCTTAGCTTATCGTATAGGGCAATAACGCGACTAACGTTTTCGGGCTCTGTCCACACTGGACCATGAGTTGCACAAATAGTATTTATCTCAACATCTTTAAATTTGCGCAATGCTTTTTGAACCGGACCACCATATTTACCAACTATATTGGAGTAGTAGCGCACCATCTCGTCCCAATAGAAATCTGGGTTTAGTTGTGAATCTGTCACGCCTCCATCCAGTGTGCCAAATGTGCCAAAGGCATCACCTGCAAACACGGTTTTGGATTCCTTTACATAGGTCATCATTGTTTCGGGCCAATGCACCATTGGTGTTAAATAGAATTGAAGTGTGTTCTTACCCAAGCTGATTTCATCGCCATCTTTGATTACCTCAATATTGTTGGTGATGTCGTAATATCCTTTCAACATATCAGCTGTGCGTGCATTGCCCACAATCTTAATATTGGGGTATTTGTTCAATAGAAAGATTAGAGCTCCCGAGTGGTCAGGCTCCATGTGGTTGATAACTAAATAATCGAGCGGTCTTCCATCTAATACAACTTCTAACTTGTTTAGGAAAACATCGGTAAAAGAAATATCTACCGTATCTATCAATGCTGTTTTTTCGTCACGAAGCACGTACGAATTGTATGAAACTCCTTTGGGGAGCGGCCACAAATTCTCAAATAAATTTTTCGTTCTATCGTTTACGCCTACATAAAAAAGATTTTCACTAATCTCAACTGGTTTGTACATTGTGTTATATTATATATTTTAATTATACTGAAATAGTAATATTATGTTTCCTCTTATAAGAATATCCGATTTCTGTAAATTAGCCTCTCTCCTACCCTCAGACATCTTTTAGAAAAATGACCCTTAAGTTACTTAGCTCTACTAAAATATCCTGTCAAATAATATAGGGAGTGAAGAAGCTTGACTTGTTCAGAGTAAAGATAATATTAAGATTCCAAATTGTTTTATTTTAAATCCTATTTTGTAATAAAGTTAGATTGATCTTTGTTTGTTTTAATTGCTACCTCTTCCTTTTGTTTCGATTTTTTCAAAGCATTCCAAACGAGCCACACTCCCCACAAAACAAATGGGATGCTGAGCCACTGACCAAGTATCAGACCCGTGTTTTGACGCAACACTTCTTCTGAATCAACTTGCACATTCTTCAAATACTCGATAAAGAACCGAGATAGGAATATCATTATCATTGCAACACCTAATGTTAGCCCTTGTTTGTATTTTGCATTCGTTTTGAAAAACATATACATAGTTACAGCAAAGACTATTAAGTAGATAATGGCTTCATATATCTGAGTTGGGTGTGAGGGATCGGTGTAGATAGGTGCTGCACCAGCTTTCCAATAAGATATGTTTTCAATGAATCGGAAACCCCAAGGCTCAGTTGTAGGTCCTCCATAAATCTCATGATTCATCAAGTTGCCCAATCGTATAAATGCTGCCGTAAATCCTGTAGGGACTATTACCCTATCGAAAGTCCACAGCATGCTTTTTTTGGTTACCTTTTTCGAATAGAGCCAAACGGCAATAATGATGCCAATAACTCCTCCATGACTGGCAAGACCGCCTTCCCAAATTTTGAGAATCTCCAATGGGTTAGATAAATAATATACAGGCTCGTAGAAAAGACAATGTCCTAAACGTGCACCAAGGATAATTCCCAGTATCATATAAACGAAAAGGGAGTCGAACCATTTCTCTGGAAGTTTCTCTTTATCAAAAATCCGTTGAACTATGATTACCGCAACTATGAGTCCAATGACCCACAGCAGCCCGTACCATCTAATTTCTCTTCCTAAAACAGTAAACAATTCTGGGTCAACATGCCACGTAACGTATGATAACATTTGGTGTATTTTTTATATTTATAAAACAAAGATAATGTTTTTTTCAAGACTTAAACTAACTTTTCTATCCATTCATCTTTGTTTCCGGGTAGAAAATCTACAATTGGGATTTCTATAAGTGTGTAGGCACCTGGCTGTTGCAAAAGTGATGCGCGAGCAGCACTAACCAGCATTTGAGCTGTTAGTGCAGGATTATTTACTTTCATTTTGAAAGTTAGCAGTTGATTTTGAGTGCTTCCAGAGCCACCTTTTCGGTCCATTCTCACTCCATGCCCCATATCTTTTAGCTCGTCCACGTTTTCTACTTGAAAAACATGAGTTTCGTCATTAACAAAATAGCTATCGTTTTGTATTGCTTTCGTAACATCCTCTAAACGATATCCATCTTCAATTTCAATATAGACCATGCGACGATGAACGCCTGTTCCTTTTGGAATAGTTATTGACAATGCATTCTTAACACCATCAATTGCTTTAACTGCTACACTATGGCCCATACTCATTCCCGGACCGAAGTTGGTGTATGTTATTCCAATGGGTGCCATTACTTGCATTAGGGCTCTTACGATAGAGTCGCTACCAGGATCCCAGCCTGCAGAGATGACGGATACCGCATTATGTTTTTGTGCATATGTGTTGAGAGATGCGCGTAATGATTTAATGTCGGAATGAATATCGAAACTATCGGCTGTGTTTATTCCCAGCTGGAGACACTCTTTAGCTGTTTTCTCCAACATTCTACTTGGTAAGCAAAGAATGGCAACATCTACATCTTGAAGCTTAGAGATTGAATCGGTTACAGTAAACGCTTTCAGTTCGGAAGCAACAGTATCGACATTGCGACGAACAACTCCAGCAATTTCGAAATCGGGTGACTGCAAGATTGTATCGATAACATATCTACCTATATTACCATAACCTATAACTGCAGCGCGTATTTTTTTATTCATAGAATTTGATTTTATTAATTACAAAAATAATCAAAAAAACTTGAATAGATAAAGGGATAGGAGTTTTTCCTTGAATAACTTTCTAATTGACAACTTTCTTGAAAAAAGATAGATCAGTTGTATGTTGAAGTAACCGAAGTATTTGGTAGATGAATCAAAGAGGGAGTTGAGTTAATAGCTTTATCACGTGATGACTCTTCAACTGACCTACACCTGACCCACTGTAGGGATAGATGTGAGAGATTTAATTCAACACATCTTCAAATTCAATAAGCTCGGCTGCAAGGAAAAAGATTTTATTTTTAATGGCTTTGGTGTTTTCTTTAAATTTCTTGTAGTAATCACTAAAGTTTTCATCGGGAGTTTTTAGTCCCATCATAACCATTGTACTATCTTTCGATTCTTCTGCGAAGATGTCCCAAAAACTTCTATTGTTGGAAACAATCACCTTATACTGGAAACTGATGCGCATTTCGTCAATAATTTTTTTGAGGTTCTCGCGTGCGCCTTTTGCTGACTCTTCATTGGGAAGCACCATTTTGACGCAAACATTGATTTCGCGCCAGCGTGGACTGGTTTTAATTAAGTGAGCTATAATCATCATCAATCCGCCATTACCTTTCAAACCGCCCCACCACAAATCAATCTGTTTATGCCCTACATAATCTAACTTAAAATCGTTTTGAAGAATAATTACGTTCCTTTTCAACTGATAGAAGTGTGATATCATATCACAATAGGATTCATGATGACTATTCTCTTCTGTATCGCCTAGCAGAATTGTATTGGGAACTACACTGCCCAAACCATAAGAATTTACCAACTGCTTTGAGCCTAAAAACGGGTCTTCGGCTCGGGTAACTCTCACAAGGGTTTTAATGTTCTTATCTTTCAGATAGGTCAAAATGTTATGTTCATAGTTAACCACTCTTTCTTGTGTAACTCCCTTTTCAGGAAGTATTGTTGCAACAGTTATCAATCCTTTTTCCTGTACTATTCCGTAGGCAAAGTCGATTAGGTGCCATCTTTTAGTTGGCATTCCCGAAAATACCAATATGTTGGGTCTCCAGCTCTTTGCATCAGCAACTTTTGCATCCAATCTTAGTAGAGCATAGCGTGCAATTTGTAAAAGCATCCCTCTCGAAACATCTCCAAAAGTAGTCTTGAGTCTTCGACGACGCAACCACACATATATACCTGATATAAAAATGATAGCTACAATGGTTGCAATAGCATTTATGAGAAACATAACCGCAAAACAACCTACTGTGCCTAATAAAGAAAATACCCAGTGCACCCTGAATTTTGGTCGAAAAGATGGACTCTCCAGTAATGTTTCTATTCCTGAAGTAAGATTGAGGGTGCCATAAGTTGTCAAGAAAAACATAGTCAAAATTGGTGCAATCATATTCAAATCGCCAACCAAAACAAGTATCAGTGCAATGATGGATGTGAAAATTGTTGCAGCTCGAGGAATTTGCTCTTTACCAGAGCTTTTTGCTAAAAAAGAGAGTTTAGATGGCAACACTTTATCTATGGTAAGGGCTTGGAGTACGCGAGGTGCTCCCAACAAGCTACCTACTGCACTGGATAGTGTTGCTCCCCAAATACCCAGCAGGATTGCAAATCCCCAGAAAGCTATTTTCTGCATAATCATATTGTCGCTCACCAATGTAATTGCGTCTGCTCTGAACGCAAAGAAAAAAGGAACAACCATATAGATAACATAGCCAACACCAACTGCCAAGAATGTGCCTTTTGGAATAGATTTTGCAGGGTCTTTCAAATCGCCCGACATGTTTACACCCGCCATAATGCCAGTGACAGCAGGGAAAAAAACGGCAAATACGGTCCAGAAATTTTCGGACTGTGCTGCTGGAACACCCCACAATTCGATATATGAATCTTCGATTGGGCTACCGAAAAAGAAAGATACAAGCGAGAATGCTATAATTGCTAAAATCACAAATTGCGCCCTGATAGCTGCTTTTGTAGAAAACATGGAAAGAAGACTTAGCAGAATAGTTGTAACAACTCCCACCAATTTTATATTTAGGGAAGGAAATATTGCAACCATACTTTCAGAAAACCCCATGATATAAAGAGCCACTGAAAAAGCTTGTGCCAAAAAGAGAGGTATCCCTACTGCGCCTCCCATTTCTATGCCTAATGACCGGCTTATCATAAAGTAAGCACCTCCTGCTTTAACAGGTGCGTTGGTTGCAATGGATGCAATGGATAGCGAAGTGAGAAAGGTGATGGATGTAGCTAAAGTAACAATGATGAGTGTGCCAATGAGCCCCACATTTCCGACTACCCAGCCGAAGCGTAAGTACATGATAACACCCAGAATGGTAAGTATGGAAGGAGTGAACACACCTCCAAATGTGTTTAGCTGCTTCGCTGTATTAATAGGTTCGTTTTTGATAATAATCAGTTTTTTATGTAGACCGCGTAAATATATCTATTATTAAATTAACAGAAGCTCATACACAAGTTTTTTTGAGTGTTGAAATGATTTGAAGTGCAACGGAAATCCCTTTTCATTCAGAGTGCTATTTACTGAATTTCTAAAAAATCATCGTAAAACTCATCATCGACGTTGAAAAAGTCTTCCTCCTCCTCATCCTCATCGATCCACTCTTTAACTGGCTTTTGAGGACCATGATTACGGTAAATAATAGCAATAATCAATCCACTAATACCACCTGATAGATGGCCCTCCCATGACACTGTAGCATCTAAATACATAGACCAGGGTAGCATATTCCATACATTGCTTCCATATAAAAATGCTACAACCAAAGAAATAGCAATTAAAGGAATATGTTTGCGAAAAAGACCGCTAAAAAAGAGAAAGAATGACAGGCTATAAACAATACCACTCGCACCGATATGCCACGATTCTCTTCCAATGATCCATGTAAAGAGACCACTTAACAACCAAAGAAGCAGAAAAGTTTTGTATGCTATTTCGCTGTAAAAATAAAACAGACACCACATTAAGACAAAAAGCGGAATAGTGTTAGAAAAGAGGTGCTTTACTGAACTATGAATGAGTGGAGAGAAAAGAATTCCTGGAAGCCCTTCTGTTTTTAAGGGATAAACTCCCAGCTTGTACAATTGTAAATCTAAGGTAATGTCTAAAAAGAGGAATAACCACAGAAAACTTAAAAAAACAACTGTGGGAATAAGTGCAATACGCATTCTTTTTATCTCGATAGAAACACTCTTATCGTCATGTAGATCCATATTATTATCTTATTCCATTTCTTACAAATCTACAAAATCAATTATATACGAGCAAGCATTTCCAAAATAAAAAAAATGAGTGCTTTGGCTTGTTTAACAATATTAATGTTTATATCTTTCGACAGTGAAACCTTCAATTTAAAATGGTTTGATATGAGTTATCTTAAATTCGACAAAGATTTAATTATAAGTCTTGAATATTCATTATATCGTAATGTTTTACGTACCAATAGACGAGGTGCTTACCACAACACTTCAATTTCGGGATGCAACACAACTAAATACCAAGGGTTATTGGTGATGCCGATACCTTCATTAGATGATGACAACCATTTGATTCTTTCGTCTTTTGACGAAACTGTTATTCAACATGGCGCTGAGTTTAATTTAGGGATACATAAATACGCTGGAGATAATTATAGTCCTCGTGGGCATAAGTACATTCGCGAATTTAATAGCGACAGTATCCCAAAAACAATATACCGTGTTGGAGGTGTGATACTTTCAAAAGAGATTTTGTTTTCATCAAAGCAAAACTCGGTGATGATACGCTATACTTTGTTAGAAGCTCATTCACCTACAACTATTCGTTTTAAACCATTTCTTGCATTTAGAAATGTATTTATGCTGACTCAAGAAAACGATGATGTTGATAAATCATATCGGGAAATTGAAAATGGTATTAGTACGTCGATGTATGCTGGTTATCCAGAACTGTATATGCAGTTTAATACGGAAACGAAATTTATTTTTGACCCACATTGGAATAAGGGAATTGAATATCTACAAGATATGCAGGCGGGCGATACGTATAAAGAAGATTTGTATGTTCCAGGCTATTTTGAGATGCCTATAAAAAAAGGAGATGTTTTCATATTTTCAGCGGGGGACACTTTAAAAGATACTTCAACATTGGCCGATGAGTTTGAGGAAGAAGTTAACCGAAGAACACCTCGTTCAACGTTTTACAACTGTTTGAAAAACTCGAGCCATCAGTTTTTCTATACCCCTAAAGCTAATGAACAATACTTACTGGCGGGATATCCTTGGTTTAAAGTTCGTGCTCGCGATCAGTTTATCTCTCTCCCGGGATGCACCATTTCAGTGGGCAGAGTCGATGATTTTGAAAAAATCATGGACACTGCTATTGTTCAAATGAAAAGCCTATTGAAAGGCACCCCTAACTTTGGTTTGCTAAAAGAGGTTGATGATCCTGATATTCCGCTGTGGATAATATGGTCATTGCAACAGTTCTCTAAAGAACGACCTGATGTTTTTAAGAGAAAGTATAGCGGCTTGGTATTGTTTATCATTGACTACATCTTGAAAAACAAGCACCCCAATTTGTATGTTGATGATAGCAACGGGCTCTTATATACTTATGGTAAAGACAAACCAGTAAGTTGGATGAACGCTGTGATAGATGGAAAGCCGGTTATACCTCGTTCTGGATATTTAGTTGAGTTTAATGCATTGTGGTATAATGCTCTCAAATTTGGACAACAAATAAACAAAGACAACGGCAATATCACAATGGAGCATGAGCTTTCACTGAAAAGTGACATAGTTAAAGAGTCTTTTACTGCAGTATTCGTGAATAGTTCTGGTTATTTATATGACTTTGTTGATGGTACACATACCGATTGGAGTCTGAGACCCAATATGCTGTTTGCAGTGTCTTTGGATTATTCTCCATTAGAGAATCATAGAAAGCGTTCAATTGTTGATTTTGCAACAAAAGAGTTACTAACACCTGGAGGAATAAGATCATTGAGTCCTAAAGGTGATAGCTACAATCCTTACTATTGTTGCAATCCACGAGAAAAAGAAATTGCTTACTTCAATGGTCCTGCTTTTCCGTGGTTGTTTGGTGCATATATTGAGGCATATCTAAAAGTATATCAATACAGTGGCATATCCATGATCGATCGAATAATGGTGGATATAGAAAGTGAAATATCGAATGATTGTATTGGTACTATATCAGAGCTGTATGACTCAAGTCCTCCATTTACAGCTCATGGAGCATACTCATTTGCTATGAGCGTAGCAGAGATTCTTCGCGCAATGCAGCTTATGAAAAAGTACACAGAAAAGAAATTGAAATAGATAGATTATGAAAGCACTCATGTTTGGATGGGAATT
>DATERO010000177.1:0-2032 GCA_035271465.1 Dysgonamonadaceae bacterium
GAGTTCATTATTTCTGTGAAGATACCCGTATCGCCCAAAAAAATAAGTTTGATTAAGGCAACCACAAATGCAATCAGAAAGAATGCAATCCAAATGTAATTTAAAACCATATCTTAGTAATAAGATAGTTGATTGACGCTAAATGCTACTGTTTAATTAAATATGAGGTCAAAGTTACTATTTAAATTGGTGCGATAAAAGAAATATTTCTATCTTTATCTTCTACCTTAATATAGTGTTATGAACTGGAAAGACTTTTTGTATTTCTCGCGTAAAGAATCGATTGCTATTCTCTTTATATTAGTGATTATTCTGCTAACGTTAAATCTCAATATTCTTCTCTCAAAGAGAAATAACAGTCCATTTACAATAGCAGAGAATGATTCGCTTATTGCTTCTTTTGAACGTTTGAATCAAACGATGAAAGATAAGAAAAGCGAATCACAACAAATCAACTATAATGAAAGAGATAATACGAGAAACTCAGATAGCCAACCTAATAAGTCTAATCAAATAGCTTTATATCAAAAAGAAAATAACCAAAGAGAATTTAAATACACCAAACAGGAGAAGCTGAAAGACTCAGAGTATATATTCCTCAATGAGACAGATACTGCACAATGGAAAAAAGTACCTGGTATTGGATCAGCATACGCTTCACGTATTGTTAAGTATAATAAGTTGCTCGGTGGCTTTACGTCTATTACCCAATTAAGAGAGGTATATGGTATTGATGATGAGTTGTTTGATAACATATCATTGTATGTTATGGAGGAAGACAACATTATTAATAAGTGCAAGAAGTTAGAAGTCAACAAGCTCGAGTTCAAAGAGATAGTTGCACATCCATACATAGATTATGAGCAGACTATCGCTATTGTTAACTTGCGAAGACGTATTGGCAATATCACTTCAATTGATGAGTTGGCCATGTTAGATGAATTCACACCCGAAGATATCATTAGAATTACTCCCTATCTTCAATTTTAGAACTTCAGTTTATTAATTGAGGAAACAACAAAAGTTAACTGAGGTTGTTTAGCAATAAGACAGTATCCACTGATTAACTATTAGATTAAATAATTATGAGAAACTTACTTTCATTTGCACGCTCCATCTTCTTAATAGCATTAATTGGAGCTTCTTTTGCTTCGTGCAAAAAAGAGATATCAAAACAGATAGATCCTGAATTTGTACAATATATATCGGGTTTCACTTATGGTACAGTTTCTCCTCAATCATACATTCAGGTGGAATTGGCACAGGAAATGCCAGCGGTTGAGCTAAATGCTGAAGTGAAAGAAAAACTGTTCTCTTTTGCTCCGAAGATTAGCGGCAAAACTGTTTGGATTAACTCACGAACCATTCGTTTTATTCCCGATGCTGATGAATTGAAGATGGGAAAAGAGTATTCAGCAAAGCTACATCTGGATAAGCTGCTGAAAGTAGAAGACAAGTTTAAAACGTTTAATTTCTATTTCAAAGTAAGTGAGCAAAACTATAGTTTTGAGCTTTTGCCCTATTCTCCAATAAACTCCAACGAGTTGGAGTGGAATAGCGTTCAAGGAACTTTAAAATTGATAAATGTAGCAACTACGGAAGATATATATAATATGTTCTCGCTGAAAGGTGCTAATAAAGAGGCAAAAGTGAAGGTTATGCCTTTAAGTGAAACATCTTACAGGGTTGTAGTTGATAGTTTGCAGAGAACTACCAAAGAAGAATCATATACATTAAATGTTGAAGGTAAGCCCATTGGAGTGAAGAGTAATGAGAAACATATTATTGACCTTCCAGCAATACCAGAAACAGAACTGCAAGTCATCGATGTGCGGATGTCTGACGATGGTAGCCCAAATGTACGTGTCACCTTTAGTAGTCCTTTGGATATGGATCAAAACATGCAAGGTCTCATTGTTGCATCTGGCGTGAATAACTACACCTTTAGAATAGATAAAAATGTTCTGTACATCTATCCTGAAACATTTCCTAAGGGTGAACTTAATCTTCAACTCAATGAGGGCATTAAAAA
>DATERO010000178.1:0-2375 GCA_035271465.1 Dysgonamonadaceae bacterium
ATTGATATAAGTGAAATTGTAGCGCTTTAATGTCTCAATTTAACAAAAACTAAAAATGATCCAATTCTAAGTTTTTATTTTTACCATCCAAAAGCTTCAGAGTGCATCCAATTTCCTTGAGAACGTAAAACCTGTTCAATAACATCACGCGCTACTCCTTCGCCTCCTTTCCTAGGGGATATGTATTTTGCAATTTCTTTAATTTCGGGCGCCGCATCAGCAGGTGCTACAGGCAGAGCCACTTCTTTCATAACGTGGTAGTCGGGTATATCATCACCTACATATACCATCTCTTCGGGTTTATACCCAGAGGTTTCCAATAAATGCTTAAACTCATTCATTTTAAAGCTAGAGTTCATATATATATGCTTCACCCCTAGGGCTTCATATCGCACTTTTACCGACTCCGTATTTCCTCCCGTAATTATAGCAACTCCGTAGCCACTCTTAATAGCTAGATTAATTGCATACCCATCGTGAATGTTTGCTGTGCGCAATGGCTCTCCTGTAATTGAAAGTCCAATTGTTTGGCGCGAAAGCACTCCATCAATATCAAATACGAATGTTTTGATTTTTGTTAAATCAAAATTTATACTACTCATTTACTAATCTATTTTATTTTATTACTCTCTATTCTGTTTCTATCACCTAGCGTTTTGCGAAAACTATTAATAAAATTCCAGCAATCATTACGATTACGGGAAACGTATATTGTGTGTAGGGAGTGTAATTAGATGTCCAATTTAAAAATATATCAGAATAACCAATTACTCCAATTCCTGTTAAAATATATCCAAGTGCTTTTTCGCGTTTCAACCACACAGAAATAACTCCAGCTACAAGAAAAAACGTAGGTGGCTGCTTCAAGTATGTCAGCCAAAGCCAATGATCAATAATTCGCAATTGAATTAATAGAAACAAAAAGCCAAATATCAATATGACTAAGCCATTAGCCATCTTATCGGCTTGTTTCCCTTTAATTTTTGCCATAAACCTTCTTCACTATTTTTCCAAAGTTACAATTCAAATTTGTCAATATGCACATTTTCCCAAGTCAAGCTTTCTACATCATTTGGTCTACGCTCTTTTATCTTTTTTCCAAAAGCAATAATGGAAAGAACTTCAAATGGCATTGGTACATCAAGCAAATCGCGTACATAATCAGCTGCAGGAATATTTTCATTATACTCTCTTTCACGTATTTGCACCCAGCAACTGCCCACACCAATATCTTCAGCTTGAAGTTGCATTGAAAAACTTGCAATACTTGCATCTTCAATCCAGACATCGCTTATAAGTGGATTGCCAAGCACCACAACTGCCAAGGCGCACTCTTCAATAAATGTAGCAGAGTGAGGTTTGCATTTAGCCAACTTTTGCAGCATCTCCTTATTTTCAACTGCTATAAATTGCCACGAATGGCTATTCTTAGATGTAGGAGAAAGTAATGCGGCTTTCAATATTTTTTCTGTCTCTTCGGGAAGAAGTAATTCCTCTGTAAATCTTCGAATGCTTCTTCGCTTTATTAATACTTCTTGAAAGTTACTCATCTCTATATATAATTTCCATGTTTTTTTTCGATAAATACAAAAGTAAGCATAAAAATGATGGTTTATAAAAACTTTTGCCCTTTTGCAATGTGAGGAGTGCCCCAAAAGTAATTATCATTAAGTTGATATGCATAGTAAGTTTTTAATTTCGAGATTAAAATTGTTACTGCTTCTTGCTTTAAATGTAAAAGTTATCTCTTCAATTCTAAATCGAGTCAAATAGTTCTTTATTTAAAAACATTTTGATCAATAGATACGTTAAATTAGACAAATCAATTTTCTAGTATTGAAAATATATCTAAATTCAATGTTTTCAATTTAATTAAACAAAACAGATAAACAGGTAGGCCCATGAAAATTCATGAATATGAAGCAAAAGACATTTTTGTAAAGTACGGAATCCCTATTAATCCAGGCTATTTATGCCACAGTGTTGAAGATGTTATCTCGGCATACGACAAAATAGATAATGATTTAGTGGTAGTAAAAGCCCAGGTACATACAGGAGGTAGAGGTAAAGCTGGTGGTGTAAAATTAGCTAAAGGAACTGTTGATGTAAGAAATCATGCTGCCAATATTTTGGGTATGGACATCAAAGGTTTCACTGTTGACAGAGTTTTGCTTGCTAAAGCAGAAGATATTGAGTCCGAATATTATGTGAGTTTTGTTGTTGATAGAAACACAAAGTCAACTCTATTAATGCTTAGCAAAGAGGGTGGGGTAGATATTGAAGAGGTTGCTGCTAAAACACCAGAAAAAATCCATAAGATCGCAATAGATCCTTCAGTGGGTATGCCTGATTACTTGGCACGACAAGCAGCATTC
>DATERO010000179.1:0-3947 GCA_035271465.1 Dysgonamonadaceae bacterium
CTTGAGATATATTATAGCCAGACAGATACAATACGCGATATACTTCTTGAATCCCATTTATTTGTTCGCTAGAAAATCCTCTTCTACGTAGACCTACTATATTGAGTCCTACGTAACTCACGGGCTCACGTCCTGCCATAACATAGGGTGGAATATCTTTTCCTAATCTTGTGCCACCTTGTATCATTGTGTGTTTCCCAATCTTTGTAAATTGATGTACTAACGTACCTCCACTCACAATAGCATAATCATCAATTTCTACTTCTCCTGCAAGTTGAACTGCATTACCAATAATAACACTATCATTTATAATGCAATCATGTGCCACATGGCTATATGCCATAAGTAAGCAATTGTTTCCAACAACAGTTTTACCACGTGATTCAGTTCCCCTGTTTACAGTAACACTTTCTCTAATAACGGTTTTGTCTCCAATGATGGCAAAACTCTCTTCGTTATTAAATTTAAGATCTTGTGGAATTCCAGAAATAACTGCATTAGGGAAAACTGTACATTCTTTACCCACTCTTGCTCCCGACATAATACAGGCATGCGCCATTATGTGAGTATTGTCACCTATTATCACATTGTCTTCTATATAAGAGAATGGTTCAATTACTACGTTTTCTCCAATTACTGCATTTGGATGAATGTAGGCTAGTGTTGAGATATTTGGCATGATAGACTAATGTTATTTATTTATTTATTTACTAATGCTGTGAATTCTGCTTCTGATACGACTGTTTCTCCAATAAATGCAAGTCCTCGCATAGTTGCAATTCCACGTCGAATTTCGCTTGTTAATTCTACTCGTAAAATTAGTGTGTCTCCTGGTACAACCTTTTGTCGGAACTTTACATTATCTATTTTCAAGAAATAAGTTGAGTATAATTCTGGATTGTCTAATCCTGAAAGAACAAATATACCACCAATTTGAGCCATGGCTTCTACTTGCAAAACTCCTGGCATAACAGGCTCGTCTGGGAAGTGTCCCGTGAAAAATGGTTCGTTAACAGTTATATTTTTAACGCCCACTATGTATTTATCTGTCTTTTCGATAATTTTATCTACGAGTAAGAAAGGATATCTGTGTGGTATAAGTTCCCTAATTCTATTGATATCCATCAGTGGCTCTTTGCTTACATCATAAACTGGAGGTTGTACCTCATTCAGTTTTATGTCTTTTCGAAGCATGCGAGCTAGCTTGTTGTTAATTTTATGACCAGGACGCGTAGCTATTATTCTACCTTTAATAGGTTTGCCTACTAAAGCCATGTCTCCTATGATATCTAATAGTTTATGTCTTGCAGGTTCATTTTGAAAAACCAAAGAGCCTTTATTAAGATATCCTAATTCATTTGCATCATGAGGAGGTGAGCCAATTAATTCCGCCAATTCATCTAATGATTCTTGCGATAGTTTTGATTCATATATCACAACTGCATTTTCAAGACTTCCCCCTCTAATTAAACCAGCCTTATGTAGCTGTTCTATATCGCGAACAAATACGAAAGTGCGAGCAGGTGCTATTTCTTTAGCAAAGTCTTGCATATTTTCAATTGATGCTGACTGGTTGTGAATATATTTTGATTCAAATTCTATAAATGAATTAATGCTAAAGTTATCATCAGGAAGAAGCGTGAGTTTTGATCCTGTCTCAGGGTCTGATACTTCCATTTTGCGACGCACTATATAATAATCTTTATATATGTCTTGCTCAACTAGCCCAGCTTTATTAATGGCTTCAACATATTTTATTGAACTACCATCTAAAATTGGGAACTCAGGTGCATCTACCTCAATCAAACAATTATCTACACCTAATGCATATAAAGCAGCCATTGCATGTTCAACAGTGCTAACAAGTGCTGTTCCTTTAGATAATACTGTTCCACGTTGAGTATTTGTAACATTCTCTGCCAACGCTGGAATGATTGGACTACCTTCCAAATCAACACGTTGTATTTTAATACCATGGTTCTCAGGTGCAGGATGGAAAGTCATGTGAATGTCTTTTCCTGTATGAAGCCCAATACCGTTAAATTTAAAGGCTTCTTTTAGTGTCTTTTGTTTAATTTGGCTCATTATTTTTGGCTCTATTTATAAAGTGCTTCTTTGAACACGATATCTTGTTTTTCTGAAGCTGGTTATTTACTTTTTATATTATCTCTTTCTTCACTTAATGTCTCAATTTCTTTTTCAATCTGTGAGAGTTGTTTGTACATATCAGGAAGTTTCCTGAAAATAACACTCGATCTATAAAAGTTTTTAATAGGAATTGCAGGAGATCCAATAATTTCTGCTCCCTCTTTGGTATTACTCATTATACCTGATTGAGCACCAAATTTAACATTGTCCTCAATCTTTAAGTGACCAGCTAAACCTACTTGACCTCCAAATACACAATGCTTACCAATCTTAGTTGATCCTGATATTCCTACTTGTGAGGCCATTACTGTGTGATTGCCCACCTCTACATTGTGCGCAATTTGTATTAAATTGTCTAGTTTAACTCCTTTGCCTATTATAGTAGATCCCATAACAGCTCTATCAATAGTAGTGTTAGCGCCAATCTCCACATTATCTTCAATAATCACATTTCCAATTTGCGGTATTTTATGATAAGAGCCATCAGGTTGAGGTGCAAACCCAAATCCATCAGATCCAATTACAGCACCTGCATGAATTATAACATTGTCACCAATTGTGCATCCGTCGTAAACTTTTACACCTGTAAATAGGGTTGAATTTTTTCCAATGGTTACATTTTCTCCAATGAACACATGTGGGTGAATTTTTGTGGATTTTCCAATTTTAGCGTGTTCACTTATATAGGCAAAAGCTGCAACATAAGAATTTTCACCAACTTCTGCACTTTGAGCGATATAACTCATGTGTTCTATACCACTTTTCGGAGTTTTGTTTTTTTCAACTAGTTCCAAAAGCTTTGCCAATGCTTCATAAGCATCGGGAACTTTTATGAGAGTAGCTTTAATTTCTTTTTCGGGTTTGAAACTGGCGTTGACCAAAACGATATCCGCCTTTGTTTCATAAATATAAGGAGTATATTTAGGATTTGAAAGAAAAGTAAGTGTTTTGGGTTTGCCTTCTTCTATTTTTGAGAAGTTATTGACTATAATATTAGGATTGCCAGTGATTTCACCTTGAAGGAAATCGGCTATTTGTTTTGCTGAAAACTCCATATTTAATTTTGTTCGTCTTCTTTGATTCTATTATTATACAAATAAAGGCATAAATTCTTGGTTATACTGTGTGTTAATTCTTAAATAAACTTTAAAGACAGTTTGGGCAGTTTTATATTTGGGGAAGATAAAATAATAAGCTAATTTTGCACTCTGTTTTTCGGGATGTAGCTCAGTCCGGTTTAGAGTACTCGTCTGGGGGGCGAGGGGTCGCAAGTTCGAATCTTGTCATCCCGACCAAAAAAGGAAGTATTTATTAAGGCATTTACAGTAATCTGTAAATGTCTTTTCTAATTATAATAGATAGCTAGAGAAAAAGTGTGTTTTCAATCTATCTAGCTTCTAAATAATCATTTACATGTTTAGAGATCTATGCACGATTAATCTCAGCAACGCTCTACCAAAACCTCTGTGTTTTACAATCAAGAAAACACGTTGTTTATCAACTAGGATAAAATAGATAAGGTCATCTCTCGTTATTATTCTGAGTTCGTCACTCGTCTCAATAAGGTTGAAAAACTGAGTCAACATTCTAACACTTCACCTCCTCGTTATTGCCAGATGGTTTTAGTCCTACAAAAGCACAAATCAGCACTCAATAGCGGTTTCTTCTTCCTACGATGATGCAACAAGCTCTTGTTTAAGGTGACTTGCTGCTACAAAAGCACAAATCAGTACTGAATATGGTTTCTTCATCCTACGAAAGCACAAATCAGTATTGAATAAGATACTGTCCTAAAAAAG
>DATERO010000180.1:0-5114 GCA_035271465.1 Dysgonamonadaceae bacterium
ATTGAGCCTATTGTGAAACCAATTCGTGGTGGTACAGATGGTGCTCGTCTTTCTTATATGGGACTTCCTTGTCCTAATATATTTGCTGGAGGTGTTAACTTCCATGGACGTTTCGAGTTCCTACCTATTAAGTCATTAGAGAAAGCGTCAGAAGTTGTTGTAAAGATTGCAGAGCTTGTTGCAAAAGAATCGAAGTAAGTCATAAAATAATAACGTGCAAAACAGAACAAATATATGAAACTAACACCGTTTACTGAGAAACACATTCAACTGGGAGCAAAGATGCATGAATTTGCAGGATATAATATGCCAATCGAGTACTCGGGTATATTAGATGAACATACAACTGTATGTGAAGCAGTAGGAGTTTTTGATGTTTCTCACATGGGCGAATTTTGGATTAATGGTCCTAAAGCTCTTGAGTTGATACAGAAGATAACCAGCAATGATGCTTCGACCCTGAAAGTTGGCAAAATACAGTATACCTGCTTCGTGAATGAAAAAGGGGGCATTATCGATGACTTCTTGCTATATCGCATGGAAGAGGAGAAGTATATGTTGGTGGTCAATGCAAGCAACATTCAGAAAGACTGGGAATGGTGTGTGAAGCAAAATTCAATGGGGGCAGAACTCGAGAATGCTTCAGACCATACTGCCTTATTGGCAGTGCAAGGGCCAAAGGCTACAGCTACTTTGCAAAAACTAACCGATACAGACTTGTCTGCAATACCTTACTATTCATTTGAATATGGAACTATTGCTGGTGTTGAGAATGTTATTATCTCCAACACAGGTTATACGGGTGCAGGTGGTTTCGAAATCTATTTTTATCCTAATAAAGGAGAGGCTATATGGAACGCACTGTTTGAATCAGGTGCAGAGTTTGGCATAAAACCCGCTGGGTTAGGAGCGAGAGATACACTTCGCTTGGAAATGGGTTTCAATCTGTATGGCAATGACATGACAGAAGAGACTACTCCTTTGGAAGCTGGTCTGGGTTGGATAACCAAGTTTGTTGATGGAAAAGACTTTATTGGTCGTGATGTTTTGGAAAAACAAAAAGCAGATGGCGTTGAGCGCAAACTATGTGCTTTCACTTTGTCTGAAAGAGGTATACCACGTCAAGGATACAAAATTGTGAATAGTGATGACGAAGAGATAGGTGAAGTAACGTCTGGAACAATGTCTCCTACACTCAAGATTGGTATTGGAATGGGATATCTTAAACCTGAATTTGCAAAGATAGGCACAGAAATATTCATTAAAGTTCGTAACAGAAACTTGAAAGCTGCAGTTGTGAAACCTCCATTCAGAAAATAACCTAATACCATAAAGATTGGGAGTTTTTTATTCATCTGTTTGATTTTATTGACTGTTTTATTGCACAGTCACACCTTTAGAACTATTTTTGTGACAAAATTTCATGAAGCAAGCTATTACACTCAATTGAATATCTTGTTAATTGGGTTAAATAAAGATACATGAATCGAAAAGTTAAGATGGTACGTGACCTGCTTTTTGCTGCAGGTATTTTAGTGTTAGCCTGGATGGTTTATAGTGTGGGTGTTGATTCCATTTGGGATAATATAAAAAACACGGGCTGGTGGTTTTTCGCAATAGTAGGAATTTGGGGAGTTGTTTACTTTTTCAACGGACTGGCTTTTCATGTAATTCTTCGTGGAGGCAATGGGATAACCAAAGTTTCTCTTCTTCGAAAAATCAAACTTATCATAAGTGGCTTTGCTATTAACAGTATGACTCCTATGGGATTGCTTGGAGGAGAGCCATATAAGGTGATAGAGCTAAAACAAGAGTTAGGAATTGATCATGCAACATCGGGTGTTCTTCTTTCTACAATGATGCACTTTTTGGCTCATTTTATATTTTGGATGGCTTCTGTGCCTATTTTCATTTTCGTTGTTCCCGAAATATCTTTGCCCGTGAAAATTATTCTTTGGGGAGTAATCATAGGGAGTTTGTTACTTAGCTATTGGGCGTTTACTGTTTTCAGAAAAGGATTGATCAAGCAAGCCCTGACCATTGCGTCACGCCTGCCTTTCGTTAAAAGAAGAGTAAGGATATATGGGTATAAGCACGCAGAGCGGATTAAGGAGATGGATAAACTAACTGCCGATTTATTTACCCATCGCAAAAAAGATTTCTTTTTCGCACTTTCGTTTGAAGTTATCGCAAGGTTTATTTCCTGTATAGAGATTATCTTTATGGCAATACCTATTGGTTATCATCTTTCCTTTTTTCAAGCTGTCATTGTTGCAGCATTCTCTTCCCTGTTTGCCAATATTCTCTTCTTCTCACCGATGCAGCTGGGCACACGTGAAGGTGGATTAGGAATTGCATTCAGTATGCTGTCAATACCTTTAGGGGTAGGAGTGTATGTTGGTTTGATTACAAGGATTAGAGAAATGTTCTGGATTTCTATTGGGGTTATATTGATGAAGATTAAGCCAGCGAAGTAATTTTGATACAATAAACACTACTGTTGCTGCTATTAATAGAGCAAATTACCGCTTCAATACATGATAACTATCTACTCAAGTGTCTTTGTTAATCTTGATCAGCTTTATCCCACTTATCACTTATTGTTTTTATTTCTTTATCAAAGTCATCAAACTTAAATGATATAGCTTTAAATATTTCACCCGAATTAGTTAGCTTTTTATAAGCACTTGTTTGCATGAAATCATAGATAATATTTATTTCATCATCATTGAAAACTTCAGTGAAGGCTGCACAAATTCTCTTAGTGATTTCATCCTCAGTTATCTGTTTTTTCAAATCAAGAAGCTTTATACTGTCATTGCCATGTGCCTTTTGAATCATGGGTTTCAGTATAATTTCGTATTTTCTAATTTGATGCTTAACAAAATGGAAGTTGTTAATAATAGCAGCTGTTTTATCATGTCTAATTTGTCCATTCTGCTCATTCTGTCCGTATGAATTTGTAAAAACCAATAGTAAAAAAACAACTATTAGATAAACGGTTCTAAGTTTTTCATTTTTTTTCATCTGATATTGGGGTTTTAAACGGTTAATAAATGTAAGCGCACTCTTTATATTTTTCTAGAGGAAAAATTACTTATATATCATTTTCTTTGTCATCCCTCCGTCAACAACAAAGTTCTGTGCAGTGATGAAACTGTTTCTCTGGTCTAATAGAAATAATATTGTGCGAGCAATATCAAGTGCATTTCCCACTCTGCCAGCTGGATGTTGCTCATGGTCTTCTTTCGATAGGTTTATTTGATGTGCAGATGATTTTTTTCTTACCGCAGATACATCAATCCACCCGGGGCTGATACTGTTGACCCTCACATTAGGTGCTGCGCTCACTGCCAGTGCGTGTGTCAGAGCAACGATGCCTCCCTTGCTTGCTGAGTATGCCTCTGTGTTAGGTTCAGATTGAAAAGCACGAGTTGAAGCCATATTGATGATACATCCTTTTGATTCCTTTATGTAGGGAAGCGCGTGCTTTGAGCATAAAAATGCTCCTGTCAGATTTGTGTTTATCACCTCTAGCCACTCATCAAGTGATAACTCTGTTATGTGTTTATTATTAGCAGTTGCGGCATTGTTTATAAGGCCATAAAGACCTCCATATTTATTATGTGAGTCATTGATAGCAGCAATCACATCTTTTTCGTTCGAAACATCAACATGGTAATATGAACAGTTCCCATTTCCAACTTCTGATTCTAGTTCGTTTAAGGCTTCTCTATCTTTATCAAAAATGGAAACGCAGAAATTGTTTTGGAGTAATTCTTGTACAGTTGTCTTACCTATACCTTGTGCTCCACCGGTTATAATGATGTGAAGTTTCATCGGCTCTCGTGTTTGGTATTTACTTGTTCTCAAATATAGTGATTATTATCTTATAAAGAGGCAAAATTTGTAAATAAAAACGTATTAAATGCCAATAGTTTTAGGACCTTCTACAATTGAGAGTTGTTGCACTAAACCCTAATCTTCTCATTCAGTCTTTTTTATGTTAATTAATAAGGAAAGGCTCTTAATGTAGTTGTTTTATTTTATTTTTGTATCAACAAGAATAGAATGACCAAAACAGAATGAATAAAATATATTGGCTTGTTTGCTTAATACTATTTTGTGTTCAACAAGTTTCAGCAAGCAATCCACCCGCAACCGAAGTGCGTGCAGTTTGGTTGACAACCAACTATGGTTTAGATTGGCCGAAAAACAGAACAGATATAGACACCCAGAAGAGAGAGCTCATTGCGATATTAGATAATTTGAAGAAGTACAATTTTAACACTGTGCTTTTTCAGGCCCGCACTCGTGGTGAGGTGCTATATCAATCTGCTATTGAGCCAATGTCTTCGGTGATAGCACCTATACGTTATGGTCAAGAGAGATTTGATCCACTGGCATTTGCCATTGAGGAGTGTCACAAAAGAGGAATTGCATGTCATGCATGGATCGTTACCTACCCATTGGGTGGTAATAAGCATGTACAAGATTTGGGGCAGCGTTCCATTACAAAGAAGAACCCTTCAATAGCTGTTAATTATAAAAACGAATGGTTTCTCAATCCTGGTAATCCTCAAACGGATGATTATTTGATTTCAATTGTCAATGAAATTGTAAAAAACTATGATGTGGATGGCGTTCACTTCGATTACATTCGTTATCCCGATGAGTCAACACGATTTCCAGATAGAGCCGAATTCAATAAATATGGTAAAGGGAAAACACTTGCCACTTGGCGCAGGGAAAACATAAACAGATTCGTAGCTAGAATGTACGACTCAGTAAAACAAATAAAACCTTGGGTGCAAGTGAGTAGTGCGCCATTAGGGAGATATAGACCGCTGAATGGTAATCATGATGGGTGGAATGCACTTGAAACCGTTTCTCAAGATGCTGGATATTGGATGAAGAGTGGCAAACATGATGCTTTGTATCCCATGATGTACTATCGCAATCATCTTTTTTTTCCTTTTGCAGACGATTGGGTTGTGAATAGCAACAAGCGAATAGTTGTGCCAGGTTTAGGCCCTTATCAAATGTTGGAGCTGGGTTGGCCAAAAGAAGATATTGAAAACCAAATGCAATATACCCGCGATAAACAGATGGCA
>DATERO010000181.1:0-3406 GCA_035271465.1 Dysgonamonadaceae bacterium
ATGGCTGGTGTTGGCAAAACTGACATTATTCAAGTGGCTTATGGTTATGGTTTGTTTACTGGAGGACTCGGAGTGCACTACGGATCTGAAAAAGTAGGAGCTGCAGTAATTCCAATATCTGGAGGTAACACTAAAAAACAAATTCAGATAATGACTGACTTTGGCGCTACAGCCCTCGCATGCACACCATCTTACGCAGCTTTCCTTGGTGAAAGCATTCAGAAAGCAGGGATAAGTCCAGACAAGATTAAACTTAAAGCAGCAATTTGTGGTGCTGAACCATGGACAAATGGTTTACGCAAACAAATTGAATCCCTTTTAAATGTAAAGGCATATGATATATATGGATTAAGTGAAATTATTGGTCCTGGTGTTTCCATGGAATGTAAGTGTCAAAACGGGATGCATATTTTTGAAGATCATTTTATTCCAGAAATTATTGATCCAGAAACGCTTGAGGTTTTGCCTTACGGTGAAATAGGAGAACTGGTGTTTACCACAATTACCAAGGAGGCAATACCTTTGCTTAGATATCGCACACGCGATTTAACACGACTGTGTGTTGGAAAATGTGACTGTGGGCGCACACTTATTAAAATGGACAAATGTGTAGGCAGAAGTGACGACATGTTAATTATACGTGGAGTAAACGTATTCCCATCACAAATAGAATCTGTTCTATTAGAAATGAGTGAAACAACACCTCATTACCAGTTGGTAATAGATCGTGTAAACAATATCGACACCTTATCTGTAGATGTAGAGATAAACGACCATTTTTGGTCTGACGAGATAAAAGAAATTGAAAACCTCAAAAAACGTATCCACCATAATATAGCCAGTTTGATTGGAATAAATGCCAAAATAAATTTGGTAGAACCTCATACCATTGAGCGTTTTGAGGGTAAAGCAAAAAGGGTGATTGATAAACGAAAATAATCCTTTACAAACAACTCAATCTATATTTATTACAGCCATTGAATAAAATTTACTTGTTATGATTATAAAACAACTATCCGTATTTCTTGAAGACAAAATTGGCAGATTAACGGAAATGACCAAAATACTTGCCGAAAACAATATTAATATTTCAGCTTTCAACATTGCAGATGCAGCCGATTATGGTATTGTCCGATTTATTGTAGATAATCCTGAATTGGCACTAAAGGTCTTAAAAGAGAACCGCTTTTCGGTAAACATCACCGACGTAGTGGGAATGCTTGTCCCCCACGAACCAGGTGGTTTATGCAAGGCACTCCAAATACTTTCAGCTAACCATATCACCATAGATTATATGTATGCCTTTGCTATTAACAATTCAGCTTCGGTAATTATTCGCTCATCCTCCAATGAAGATGTGATTAGGGTATTGCAAAAAAACAAAATGTCTCTGCTAAAAGTGAGTGACCTTTATAAGATCTAATTCACGATAAACGTATAGGCTCTCATAATCTTCAATCAACTTTGAGCTAGCACTAACAACTAAACAACTTACAAAAACTTCAATTTAGATGCATAATTTTTCTAATTCTGTCAAAAACTTACGATCTTCAGAAATCCGCGATTTAATGAGTCTTGCCAATAAACCAGGAATGATTTTATTTTCAGGTGGAATGCCCGATAATGATCTGTTTCCTATCGAGGAGATTGATGCAATCTATAACAACTTAACTCCACAAGAGAAAAAAATCGCAATGCAATACGGACCAACTAATGGTCTGCCACAACTGATTGATTCATTAACTCTGTTTTTAGAAAAAAAGGGCTTGCCAGTTTCCGAAAATAAAATTATGATAACAACTGGTTCATTGCAAGCTATTAATATATTAGCCAAAGCTTTTATCGATCCAGGAGATACAATAATTGTTGAAAACCCCTGTTTTATAGGAGCAATCTCTGCGTTCAATTCCTACGAAGCCAACATTGTTAGCATTCCGCTTACAGAAAATGGAATTGCGTTGGATCAACTCGAAACCTTGCTAAAAGATTTGAAACAAAAACCAAAGTTGATCTATCTTACACCTAACTTCCATAATCCAGCCGGAACATTATATACAGCAGAAACAAAGCAAAAACTAATTCAACTACTAGAGGATAAAGGTATTCCAATAATAGAAGATGATGTATACAGCGACTTGTATTTCGATGAAGCTGACAAAGAGAATCTGAAGTCCATAAAGGAGATTAATCCAAATGGGATAGATGTGTGCTATACAGGATCTTTTTCAAAAATAATTGGCCCTGGTTTACGTTTGGGCTGGATGCTCGTACCAAATGCTATATACGAGAAATGTGAGTTGATAAAACAGACTGTTGATGCTTGCTCGCCAAGTTTCACACAGGTAATAGCCGATAAATTTTTACAATCGGGGCTTGCTGACATTTACATTGAAAAGGTTAGAGTCGAATATAGCAAACGTGCTGATGCAATGATCAGTGCTTTAAACCAACACTTACCTGAAAAGGTTAGCTTCACAGCTCCACGTGGTGGATTTTATATTTGGCTTCAATTACCAGAGAATATCGACTCAACAAAGATTCTCAAAAAAGCCATTGACAAAGGAGTTGTCTTTGTTTCAGGAAAGACATTCGATCCTCATGGTCAAGCGAACAATTATATGAGACTCTCCTATTGTAATACTTCAGTTGATAAAATCAACAAAGGCATTCCACTGGTAGTGGATGCTATTAAGGAAGTTTTGGCTGATAGCTAAGTTTGAATCTAACCCAGATTATTCATCACATTTATCTATAAAAAAAACAATCGATAGTATCAATCGAAGGAAACCACCCATGATAGAAATTCATTTAGGAGGTTAAAAGTAGTCAAGTAAATGGAGAGATAAAAGCGTAAAGCTATCCGCTTAACAAACTAACTACTATCTTTTTAACCTATCAACACATGCTATAATAAACAAACTCGCTATTTATACCCATTGTAAATAACTCCATCGTTGCTTCCTCTATTTCAATAATAATGCCCATCTTTGCACTTTCAATTTCACACGGTTAGTGTGTTTTGTGTTTTAAAATATCTTTGTTAATACATCATTCATTTTTCATACATGCGCTTATCTGAACTACATACAGGCGAAAAAGCTTATATCATCAAAGTAAATGGCAGTGGAGCATTCCGCAAACGTCTATTGGAGATGGGCTTTGTACGTGGACAGGAGGTTAAGTCCATCTTAAATGCACCCCTAAAAGATCCCATTAAATATCATATAATGGAGTATGAGGTCTCTTTGCGTCGTAGTGAAGCTGTAATGATTGAAATATCGATGGTAAAGTGTGATGTGCCCGATTATGAAGAAGGCACAACCGAAAAAGAGATAAAAGAGGCAAATGTTAGGAACAACAACAAAGTCTCTACTACACAAAAAGATTCAAAAACAATATCGGTTGC
>DATERO010000182.1:0-3176 GCA_035271465.1 Dysgonamonadaceae bacterium
TCATTGAACAAATGTGAAATGCCAATTGTTTAACAGTCCACATTCATAAAATTTTGCTATGGCAATCTATTCAATAAAAGACATTGAGAAAATCACTGGCATTAAAGCACACACCATTCGTATGTGGGAAAGACGTTATGGCATAGTAATACCCAAACGTACTGAAACTAATATAAGATATTATTCGGATGAGGATTTAAAAGATATTCTAAACATTTCCATTTTAAATCAAAATGGATTGAAGATTTCTAAAATAGCGAAGCTGAGTAGTATAGAGATAAACACCCAAGTAAGTGAACTGATTGATAGTCCCAAAGAATATAGCAATATAATTGATAAAATGTTATTGACTATGCTTGAAATTGATGAACAAGCATTTGTCAAAACATTTACCGAGTCATGGAAAGAACATGGTTTTGAAAAAATGATAGAGCTTATTTTCTTTCCTTTTTTAGAACGTATAGGTATTCTTTGGCAAACAGGCACAATTAATCCAGCACAAGAACACTTTATATCTAATTTACTTAGGCAGAAAATTATTGCGACAATAGATAATGAAATGTCGAATACAAAACCTCATAGAGATAAAATCATCTTCTTCTTACCTGAAGGCGAAATGCATGAATTAGGTCTTCTTTTCTATAGTTTTATAGCGCGCAAGAATGGTTTCGAAGTTATTTACCTTGGAGCGTCAGTTCCAACAATTGATTTAATTGAGATACAGCGGATAACCAATGCGAAAGCAATGTTCTCGGCTTATGTTAGCGCAAGAGGTAAAGAAGAATTGGAGGAAATGTTTAATCATTTTAGTGACACTTTTCCAAACTTGCATTTTTATATCACAGGATTGCAAATTAAAAAACTTAATCCAAAATTACCTCCTAAGTTTTATGTCATTTCTTCTTCAGAAGTGTTTAAAAATGAGCTGAAAAAATTGAAGGATATAAATGAAGGCTAATCAAAACTGAATAGATTATTGTCTTTAGAGAAACAATTTATCCCAGTGCAACATCAAGCGCCATCATTACAGTAAAGCCTAGCATAGCTCCGATAGTAGAATAGTCCGTCTCATTTCCAGTTTGAGATTCTGGTATAAGTTCTTCCACAACGACAAAAATCATTGCACCAGCAGCAAATGATAGAGCATATGGTAGTATTGGTGTTACCGATAAAACAAGGTAAGCACCCAAAACACCTGAAATGGGTTCTACAATACCCGAAAGTTGACCATAATTGAAGGCTTTCCAGCGCGAAAAGCCTTCTCGTCTTAAAGGAATGGAGACAGCCGCACCCTCAGGAAAGTTTTGCAAACCAATACCAAATGCTAAAACCATAGCTCCAACCAATACGCTCATATCTGGATTTATAGCCAAAGCTCCAAATGCAACTCCAACTGCCAAACCTTCAGGAATGTTGTGAATAGTGATGGCCATAACAAGAAGAATACTTCGTTGCCACGATGTTTTTATTCCTTCTGCTTCATCTATTTTTAAACTCATGTGTAGATGTGGCAATATTTTATCTACAGCGAACAGGAAAACTCCACCACTCAGAAAACCAACAACTGCAGGAATCCAAGAGGTTACTCCGCTTTCCTCTGCCATTTGTATAGCTGGTTCTAACAACGACCAAAAGCTTGCTGCAATCATAACTCCTGCCGCAAAACCTAACATGGAGTTCAATACTTTTTGATTAATAGTTTTAAAGAAAAAAACCATTCCAGAGCCTAAAGCAGTTACTGCCCATGTGAAAAGTGTTGCATAAAGAGCCAATAAAATGGGATTATACTCTAATAAAAAATCCAAACTCATAATTAGTTTATAAAAGAAAATAGGTCAAGATTATAATTTTTCTATCAATCGGCAAAGATAAAATAAATTAATATACTTTAGGCCTGACAGGCTATATATAAGATTTTTAAATGTGCTTCAAACTTTAGTTTTGTTATTATTTCTTTTTGATTTAAGATTTACTCTCCAATTGATTTAATTGAAGCTGCTACAATATTGGCAATCAATGAGCGTAAACGAACCACATTGCCACCATTATTAAGATGCACGCTATTGGTAAGTAATATTACTGATGTATTTGTATCTGGGTCTATTACTATTGATGTTCCTGTAAATCCTGAATGTCCATATGTGTTTGGACCAAATAGATCGCCATTGTTAGATGAATAGGGTGTAAAAACATCCCATCCCGGAGTTCGTCCTATATCTTTTGTAGCGCGTGGAACTGTGCGCATGGTTTTAACAGCTAATGGACTAAGTATGCGTCTTCCATTATATTCTCCATTGTTTTGCAAAGTAGCCACCAAGATTGCCAAATCATTAGCATCCGAAAAAAGACCCGCATTGCCCGACACTCCCAAATTCATGATACGAGCCAATGGATCGTGAACGACACCTTTAAGAACATCACTGCCCTGTAAGCGAGAAGTGGGAGCTGTACGTTTCAATGTTTCACCTGTGGGGTTATAATCGGTATGAATCATTCCCAATACATCAAAGATGTTTTGCCTGGCAAATGTTTGTAAACTTTGTTTGGTTATCGATTCAATAATTCTTTGCAGGGTTATATAATTCAAGCAACTGTATTGAAAATCTGTTTGAGATTGAAAGTCTCGTTTTATAGTAGCAATATACTCTATCATTTTATCTGGATTGGTTGCTCCCTTACTTTTCTGCATTTGTGCTACTGGTGCATATGCTGGTAGCCCAGATGTGTGCGTCATCAAATCAATAACTCGAATATCTTTTGTGCTATTCTTATCAGTCCATCCTTGAAAATTAGGGATAAACAAGTTTACTTTATCCAATAATCGCAACTCTCCACGTTCCACCAAAATCATAGCGGAAATTGCTGTAGCTAGTGGTTTGGTTAATGAGGCAAGGTCAAAAACAGTATTGACATCCATCTTAATAGTAGTGGGATAGATTTGCTTATTGCCATAAGCTTTTAAGTATGCCATTCTACCATCTTTCACAACTGCTAAAACAGCACCAGGAATTTGCCTGTTATCAATTGCTTGTTCAATAATCCTGTCAGCTCGAAGCAGCTTTTTGGAGTCCATGCCTACTTGTTCTGGGGTAACAAGTTGCAAATGCTGTGCGTTTATTTGAAGAGTGAGAAATATTGTAAATAAAAAAAGAATTATTGATTTCATGATTTGTATT
>DATERO010000183.1:0-2504 GCA_035271465.1 Dysgonamonadaceae bacterium
GAGTAACCATCTTCATATATCTCATAATCAGTACCTTCAAGAAAATCTTTAGCTAATCCAGCATTTAAAGCAATTTCTATTATAGCTTTACCCATGGCATCACCATCTTGTTTAACACTACCAGCCATTGTACCAGCAGACATGGCCTCCATAGCAGCATCAGTTGCATCAACACCTATAATCGGAATAAATTTGTCAGGATCATCGCCCAAGTTCCAACCTACTCCATTCAATGCTGCAATAACACCTAATGCCATATCATCATTGTTACAGAAAATTGCTTCGATTTGGTCGCCTAGATTTGCCCATGTAGCATTCATTTGGTCTTGTGCTGAAGCAGTATCCCAGTTAGCAACAATAATTTCGCCATTTACTAAGTCCATTGTCATGCCTTGTTCTTCAGCTTGTTTAACGGAATATTCTGTACGAGCAATTGCTTCAGGATTATTTGGTTCACCTTGGAACATTAAATATTGACAAACTCCATCACCATTACGGTCATATTGAGGATTTTCTTCCCATATTTTAGACAGAAGATCTCCTTGCATTACACCTGCTTGAGCAATATCTGTACCAATAAAAATTGATTTATGAGAATATTCAGTAATAACAGCAGAATCAGTAGGCTCTTTATTATAGAAAATAGTAGGAATCTCATAAGGTTTAATCATATCAATAATGGATTGACCAGCAGCAACGTCAACCAAATTAACAACCATAACATCTGGTTCGTTAGCTAACATAACTGTAGCTTGATCATTTTGAGTAGCTTGATCATCTTTGCCATCCTGCATATCCAATTCAATTTCGACACCAGCTGCATCACCTAATTCTTTAGCATATTTTTCAATAGCTTGGCGAACTGTTGATCCATATGTATCGTCATATTTCCACACTAACACTCCGACTCTGATCTTTTCTTTTTCTGCAGGTTCTTCTGTATCTTCTGCAGCTTCTTCAGTATCTGCTGGTTCCTCAGCATCATCCACGACTGGTTCTTCTACATCCGTATCTGGCTGTGCTGTTTCGCCACCATCATCTGTTGTTCCACCGCAAGATGCAACACCCAATACCATCACTAACATCAAAAGTAGTGAGAGAATTCTTTTTTTCATTATTTTTCCTCCTGAAATAATTGAATGGTCTGTTAACTTAAAAATTAAAAAGAGATCTGAAAAGCCTCTGGTAAAATAATTTTGAAGAAACACTTTTACCTCCGAGAAAGGACAATTCAGATCTCATGAAAAGTATATCAAATAACTCATCATTTAACCTCATTTGCCCTCGCTGTTTTTCTAAAGATCTTTATCGATTCGGGAAAGATAAAGACGGGTATCAAAAGTTTCAGTGTAAATCTTGTAAAAGACAATGGACTCCTACAAAACCTATTAAACCTGCTAAACCAAGATCTACTTACAGGAAGTATCCACCTTGTCCCAGATGCGGTAAAGCTACTTTCCTACATCATGATTATAAGTTGTATTCTAACTTCAGATGTGGGGATAAACAGTGTTACCATGGGTTCAACGTGCCTAAGTTAGTGGAGATTCCACCTGCTTCTTCCGATCAAATTAACTTGGAAGAGTTTACCATGAAACGCATGAGACACCCTTTTCATCTTGTCTTCACTGCTCTTACTCTTTATTTCTTTGACCATTCTACTTTGAGAAAGATTAGCCAACATCTTTGGTTCGTTCACAACATCAAAATCTCTCATGTCACTATTTATAAGTGGTGCAAACGATTTGCTCCCGCTATACTTCAAGCTGTCAGACCATACAAGAAACAGCTGAATCTTGCCGATTCTGATGAGTGGCACTTCGATGAAACGTATATCAAAATCAATGGCAAGAACTATTACGTTTGGTTTGCTTTAGATTTTGAAACCAGAGTCATCTTGGATTTCCATATCTCTGAATTTAGAGATTCTACCGCTGCTCATACTTTGTTACATAGCTGCAAAGAACAATTTGGTAAACCTCGGGAAGCTGTTATTATGGATCGCTATTATGCTTACCAACAACCCGCTCGCAGGTTCTTTCCTGATCTCGATTTCATCCAAGTCGAAAGCTTTGAGGATCTGATTAACAATAATCCCATTGAAGCCTTTAACGGACAGTTTAAAGCTTGGTACAAACCCAAAAGAGGCTTTAAGTCTTTTGAATCTGCCAACATACTCATTGCTCTTTTTGTTTGCTTTTATAACTTTGTTAAACCGCATTCTTCGCTCAATAATCTTACTCCGGCTCAAGTGGCAGGAGCTAAATATAGCGAAAAAGCCAGACAAAAGTTTCTTTTGATTACCTAAGGCTTATTCAGATTTCAAGTTTCAATTTTCTTCTTGTGATCTCTTTTGAGATCTACTTGGATGTACCCTATAAAAGTGGACACGAAAAAGTTTAGTATGATACAAAATAGTAGACAGAGTAACGAAAGGAAACCACTATGGGAAAATACACCAAATACGATGAAGATTTTAAGAGAAGTCTGGTTAACCTCTATCA
>DATERO010000184.1:0-3456 GCA_035271465.1 Dysgonamonadaceae bacterium
GATTAGTGAAGTCTGTTGCGCTTTGATAAGCATGGTTGAATGGGCGAACTGTAAGAGAATCAACTCCACCTAACGTTGCCGACATTGCTTCTGTTTGCGTACGCAATAAGTTTACATAAGCATCATAAACAGTTGTGTTGAAGTTTGAAGTAACAGCATGTACATTTATTTTGGATGCACACTGGCAAGTACCATCTTCAGCATGGTTATCACATTCATGAGGACATTTTCCTTTATATGCATTCACAATTTCGGCCCACAACCAACGTGCTGCACGAAACTTAGCAATTTCCATAAAGTAGTTAGTGCCTACTCCTAAATTAAATTTGATTTTCTTAGCAGCCATTGTAGGATCAACTCCTTCTTCAATGAGTGTGCTCAAAATCTGATTACCGTAAGCTAAGCTATAACCTAGCTCTTGAAACAAATATGCTCCTGCATCAGCAAACTGATCGCCTATTATAGAAATTACTCTATAACGAGGTAGTGGTGCAGATGCTTTTACAATTGCTACTGCATCATTTTTCCATTCTGGTGCATCTCTTCCTAATTTGAAGACCTTGCGAAATGGGTCATGTTCAATAGATCCATAACATTTCATTACGTCAACACCTAAACCTGTAATATAGTCAACTAATAACTTTGTTAGTTTTAAAGTGGAATTAATACAAGTTTGAAAGTTAAGTTCTACCAACTCTGGTTGAATGTCTTTCAGCAATGCTGCAATATTCTCAGCAGTTAAGCCATTACTTGGAAGTGTAAAGCCTAAAGAAGTTACTCCTTTTTTCTCCAAAAGTAATAAAGCTTTTTTATTTGCCTCATAAAAGTCTTTTACATCAATATTTTGACGCACATACCAAGAGTTATCTGTTTTCGTACCTCTCACATAAGGATACTCTCCTGGAAGGCTGTCTTTCCAGTCAAGATTTTCAATGTCTTCGTTACGATAAAAAGGATTTAAATTAAAACCTTCATTTGTTCTCCAAACCAGTCTTCGTTCAAAGTCAGCACCTTTGAGATCGGTGGTTACTCTTTCCATCCACTCTTCAGTGGAGACCGGTGGAAAATCGGTGAAAAGTTTCTCTTTCGATTTACTCATAATTGTTTTTATTATTTATAATGTTGGTTTAATATTTTGTTTTCAATCTATTGGGTCATAATAAAAAGGAGGGCCATCAGCTTTACCAATTGTGAATGGCTCTCTCACAATGACTACAAAATTAATATAAAATGTTCATTCTAAAAAGCTTTTATAAAAGATTGTTCTTTATAGAGATATCTCTTTTTTTGAATACAAAAAAATGATGTGTTAAAAACAAATTTGTCCTGATTCCTTAAGATAAGATTTGCATGCAGACAAAAGCTCTTATTTGACCTATCTTTAATGAGAGAGAAATAATTATAATATTGTTTCCTTTTAGGTATGTATCAATTATCTAATAAGCCTTTATCTTCTTTTTTAATAAGCAGGTATAATGTAATCATCGTTAAGACCTGAATGAGAATAACATATACAAAAACCTTAATTCCTAATTGTTCTATCAGTATACCAGTTATATAATTGATAATAATATTTCCCGTTAAAGCAATAAACATGACAAAACTAAATGCAGTGCCCGATATCTCTTTGAACATATTTCCTGTGAGACCTAACATAACTGGGAAACCCGGAGATAGACCCGCACCAATCAAAAACAAACCAAAAGTATTAATATAGATGAATGATGATGGAATAAATAGACAAATGATACCAGCAATGAATAACGAAAATGAAATTTGCAGTAGTGTCTTAGATTTTACATTTCTGAAAACTCCTCCCGTCAATATGCGCATGAGAGTCATACCTAAAACAGAAAATGAAAGTGCTATCAATGCATCTCGTTGCGGTACTCGCAACTGCTCGGTAAAGTAAGATACTGACCAATTATTAATGATTGCCTCAAACGCTGATTGAAAAAACAAAAAGAAGCAGATAATTAAAAAGACTTTCTTTTTAAGAAACAGAGGAATCAACTTGAATGATATCTTCTCTTTTTTCAGCGAGAGTGGATACTTTATTAAAAAAAACAGCAGGGATATCAAAACGCTCAGCATAGCTGCTATATTGATGGCTAGGACATATAATTCATCATTGAGAGTGCTTAGAATTAATGGCATACAGAAGGCACCTATTCCAAAAAACACACCTAAAAGATTCAGGTTGGCTATCTTTTTATTATCGTTACTCAAATCTGAAATGAGAGCACTCGTAGCACCATTGATAACTCCACCCCCTATTCCAAAGAACAATATGCTGATACGTAACAACAAAAGAGAGAACGTGTGACCGATACCAATAAATCCAATTGCTAAGAACAAGCAGGCTATGGAAAGCACCCATCGATAACCATACTTATCGGTAATTGGACCAAATGAAATTGATCCAATTAGCAAACCGAAAGGTAAAATGGAGAATAATCCACCCGCTATGATATCAGATAGTCCTAAGCGTAGTTTTAATAGAGGTAATACTGATCCAATGAGTACCATGGAGACACCAAACAAAAGAATTCCTGCAAAAACAGAAATAAAAGCTATTGTCCTGCTTTTCATAAACTAATTGATTTTAAGTTCATCGGGTGATAGAAGTCCATGAGAGATACTATAAAGAGTGAGTCCCGAAGCGGTTTTTATACCTGTTTTTGAATGTATATTTTTGCGATGTGTTAAAACTGTGTTTATACTGATGTTTAATTTTTCAGCAATTTGTTTGTTTAAATCTCCTCGTGCAATCAGCTTAAGTATTTCTGTTTCACGTCGTGTCAATAGACTCTTTTTGTGAGTCGTTTGATGATTTTCATTAGAGATTGTATGTTGCAATGAACCAATATCGGCACTATTTAATTGTCTGAGCTTAGGTTTCAAGAGATTGTTTCGCAATCGGTTGTGTATTATCAAATCGCTTTCTAAGCTTCCAATAGAAAAGATTACAGCATAACATAAGTTTTGATTGAAATTGCCAGACACATGTTTTATAAGAATACTTTTTATATCGCGTAACAGTTCGTGCGGATAAGTACCAGTGTGTTTCAATCCTTTTTCTAAATGTTGGGAAAGTTCTTCTTTGAACTGAAAGAATACTTCTTGAAGTACTCTTAACTCTGTGTTTTTTGGGTCACTTAAAGCAATAAATGCATGGAGATGTTTTTCAATATTTGGCACTAAGGATTCAATATAATCTTGAATTGTTTCATTGAAATAAGCAGCAATAGGCTCTAAATCAAGTTGCTTCAGATTTTTTTCTAGATCATAGTTTTCATCTAAATATACATTCAATATTGTTAAGATAAAATCAATATTTAGATTTTGTTCCTTACAAATACTTTCGATCGTTTTATCACCAACACCTAAGCGAATACCAAATCGATTCACAATAGGGATAAGGATGTGATGTTGAGCTAAAACTTCAGATAATAC
>DATERO010000185.1:0-7760 GCA_035271465.1 Dysgonamonadaceae bacterium
TTTGGAGAAGTTAATCCAGGTGGCAAGAGCAGTGTTACATGGTATCGATCAGTCGAAGATCTTCCTAGCTTCGGAGATTACACTCTAAGGGGCGATGAGACAAAGAACGGAAGAACTTACTGGTATTTCGATAAGGATGTATCATATGAATTTGGTTATGGACTCTCTTATACATCTTTTGAATACGATGATTTTACCATTAGCAAAAGAAATATAACTCCGTATGACAAAATAACAATAACCACCGACATTACAAATAGCGGTGAGATGGATGGAGACGAAATAGTACAGATCTACCTTAAAACACCTGACGCAGAAAAATTAGGACGACCGTTCAAAAGGTTGAAAGGATTCCAAAGAGTTACTATTCCTGCAGGACAAACAAAAACCGTTTCTATTGATATTGACTGTTCAGATCTTTGGTACTGGGATGAGAAGAGTAACAATCTTGTATTCGATCAAGGAACCTACACCTTTGAGATTGGAGCATCGTCAAAAAACATAAAGGGCACTGTTGAAGCAGTGATGAAAGGACAGTTTGATACAACATTAGAAACAGTTGTTGCTGAATCAGATAAAATGATCCTACAGATAGGAGAAACAGCTCAAACCAGTGTGTCAGCAAATCTTATAAATGATAGCTTTATATCAACTGATGAAACTTATATATTATATAAAAGTAACGATCCATCTGTAGTAAGCGTTGATCAAAATGGGGAGATTACAGCACATCGTTCTGGGGTTGCAACAATCTTTGCATACGTTACTTATAATGGAACAACTGTTTCAGATAGCTTTCCTATCAAAGTGATCCCTGATCTTACACCAGCTTCTATTAGTGTTAATGGGACATTACTCCAAGGTTTCGATCCAGAGCTGAAAGCATATAGTTTTCTGATTAATGAAGAAACCAGTATGCCTGTAGTATCAGCCGAAGCAATAAATAATGCAACAGGAGTGGAGATTGAACAGGTAACAAGTATTCCAGGTACAGCTATTATACGTTTTATTGACTACAATTCAATGGAAGAGAATAGCTACTATCTGAATTTTGACCGTAACTCTGTGAGTGATGATTTTAATGATGATCGTCCCGGTAAACAATGGAGATGGATCAGAGAAAATAGTGAGAACTATTCTTTCTCATCCAATACTGGATCACTCACCATTACTGCAGAAAAAGGAGATATTTCAGAAAGAAGCAATAATGCTCGTAACTTGTTGTTGCAAAGTGCAAACAATGACTGGACAATAGATACAAAGCTAGTTGGTTCTCGAGTTCCATCACAACCCGAAAATGCAGGTATTGTTGCTTGGCAGGATGATCATAACTTTGTGAAGTTGATGCTTCGAGCAGTGATAAAGACATCGCGACAAACAGGTGTTCAGCCCGGAACTATTGATTTTCTTATAGAAGAGAATGATATTGTAAGATCTGTGGCTTCATTTGATTTAAAGGAAATAATCATTGATGATCAACCACTTTATCTCAGACTTACCAAAAAGGGAGCATACTACACTGCTTATTTCTCTCTTGATGGAAAGGATTACCAGATGTTAGGTAGTTCAGACGCTATGCTGAGAGATATTAATGCTGGAGTAATTGTTTGCGATGGTGTTATCACTCAAAGTATGACTAGTACTTTCTGGTTTGATTCTGATACGACCAAGCCAGATACTCCCTTTGATGTTTCTTTTGATTATTTCCACATAAAAAATAAAGGTGTAGAATATGATCAAATGAATAAATGAACCAAGAAAGAAGAATATTAACGGGCATTTACTGAAGTCAAAATAGAGCGATGGTAAGACAGCAGTTAAATAAACTTTTAAAATAGTCCGTATAATATAATTAAAAGGCTTAGAGTAAATTGTACTCTAAGCTTTTTATATATTTAATGTAAGCTAGATGTAAGAAATACCTTAACTTAAAATTCAAATAACAAGATAAAGCGATAAGATATTTGATAATATCCATATAGGAGCCTAATTCAAATTTTTATAGGATAAGTATTCAAATTCTTTTTACTAGTCAATTACTAGATATTTATATGTATCACACTGTTCCAGGTCATCAAGGAGCTAATGTTTAGCAGCATAATAACAAGTTTACCAAAATGTTAATTGTTGACTCTTATAGCATCAATTGCCACACTCCCTCCACCACGGTTTATAATACTAATAGTATGTTCATTTGGAGTCAAGTTGTTTATTGTACTTACAACCTGCTGTGCCATTCGTGATCCGTTCGTGGATAAGTCTACAATCTCATGCGTTTGGCCATCAATCTGGATCTCGATTTTTCCAGCATGTTTTTCTTTAGGAACTATTACCGAAACACCGCTACCTGTAAACACACTACTCCAAATGTCTCCTGGTCTATTACTGATTGTAAGATCATTATTATAATCACCATTATTTAAGTTGCAACTACGCATCCACCCCGAGTAAGTTGCACCAGTATCATCATCATTAAACCATCCTTTATCGTGGGTAATTCGTAAGACCCTATATAGCGAAGAAAGAGATTGATTGGATATTCCTATTAATGACTGTACACTATCAGAAGGTGTCACTGTCAGCCCTTTTTCGTTTTGAGTAAATCTCATTGGAATATTAGATCCTAGCATTTCAACTTTTAATACTGTTCCTAATGTTGCACCACTAACATGTAAATCTGCAAGTATAATTGACTCTCCATTCCAGTTTAAAAGTGTTGCATAAACATTTCCATAATTACGTGTGTAAAAAACAGTGCCTAACGAATCTTCATTAACTTCAAATGGGCGCGAACTATAAACTGCTTCCCCATTTGCTTTTAACCAAGCGCCTATATCTTTAGATATTTGAATTGCTTCTGGATCAAGATTGCCTCGTCCATGCTGACTAATGTTAAGTAACAAACTCCCATTACGGGAAACATTTTGCATTAAAAGTTGAATAACAGTCTTTGCATCTATATATTCCTGACCACTCTGATAATGCCATTCACCGCTTGTTATCTCTGTCTGAAAAGGATATGCCATAATTTCTGGCTCAATGAAAGCTTCTGTACTCTTTACAAGTGAACGATCAACAGAAGGAAGCAACTCTGGATCATTTTGGAAGCTATCATAGCGACCGCCCACACCTTTAATATTTACAACAACATTCATTTTACCATCATTCCAGTCTAACGATTTGTTATAATAATTTGCTACTAATTGGGGTGTAAGAAAGCCTAGTCCCATACGAACGCCTAAATCAACTTGAGAATCGCCTGCGTGCTCATCAAAATATATCAAATCGGGCTGATACTTCGTTATAGCATCATCAATTCGCCACATAAACTGGTTAGCAAAAGGTGAATGCAACGGATCATTTACATTGTGAACTGGCCCATAAAGATCCACGGGGTCCATTCCTTCCCACCATTTCCCTTTTCCATCAATAATAGTTTCTAAAGCATCGTAAGGAACACCTTTCATCGATCCAGTTTTGTCGCTAGTATATCTCACAGGCATAAATTGTCCCCAAGTGCGAGCTGGAGTATTATGAAATCCGATTCCAAAATACATGTTGTTTTCGCGGGCTAATTTCTCCCATTTACCAACAATATCCACCTTTGGTCCAACATTAACAGAATTCCAAGGTTGATATTTTGAATCATAACAGTCGTAATTATCGTGGTGAACTCCCATTGCCATAAAATATTTTGCTCCCATATCAACATACAGATCCATCAATTCTTCTGGATTCCATTTGTCAATTACCCAATTGTGAATAATATCTTTATAACCATATTCAGAAGGGTGACCAAAATGTTCAATATGATATTCGTATTGCGAGTTACCTTCCATATATATTCCACGAGCATACCAATCACCATATTCTGGCATGGATTGTGGATCCCAATGAGACCATGCTCCAAACTTTGCATCGCGCCACCATTCAGGAACAGAGTATAGACGACCCAACTCTTCCCAGTCTTGTTGATATATACCAGAAGCCACAGGTAGTGGTGGTAGGTTCCAGATATCAGGAGGTAGATCCAGATCACCCATTCCTAAAACTATCTTGTCAATATTCAATTCAATGTCTTTGTCAGAAACGCTTATTGTTAAAATAGCACTTGTAGGTATTTCAATATCAATGATTGCATATAAAAATGAATCTTTAAGCTTTCCTGATGAATGAATATTCACTTTAAGTGCCTCTAGGCTGTTAACTGCGACATTGATTGTCCCTACGGACAGTGATGAATATCGTATTGCTAATTTCGTCCCACTCTTCAATCCTGAGAATTGAATACTTTGTCCTGACTCAGATAAATTTACAAGATAACCGCCTGATGATTCATTGTTTTCTACTAAAGTTGCACCATTAAGCAACTTGCCAGTCTCAGCCTCGATGGTATTCATTTTTACACCAGCATTAGCACTAAAGAAACAACAACACAAAATAAAAAGGAATGTCGATATTTTTAGCATCTGTAGTTCTTTAAACTCAAAAAAGACTTATATTTTAATTGTTTTGATAGTACATACTATTCATTGAATTTCCACCAGTCAAAGTTAAACAAATCTTTTTCACCTTTGAATACAAAATACAGATCGTGAACTCCTTCGACTTTGTTGACTGGTGTTGATATTGTTTTCCAAATATCTCCTTCTCCAGAAGTATTCACATTGACTATTGCAAGAAGAGGACCGTCAATTTTATCAATGTGAATTTCAATTTTCCCACCAGATAATGAAGCAATGCTAAGGTCAACCGAAGTTGCCCCTTTTGAAAAGTTGACTCCTTTAACCATGAGGAAGTCGCCGTTGTGAATGGAAGATACAAACAATCTATCCGCAATCTTATTTCCTTTATCCCATGAAATATTTCGCTCCCATTCAGTGACAAATTCTGTTTTAAGACCTTCACTATAAGCCATCGTCTCGGCTTCAACGATATTATATGGGTTCAATGTTCCAATTTGCTTAACGTTGGTTGACCAAAAAGGAAGTTTCTGAATGGTCCCATCGGTATTATATGTGATTTTCTCAACACAAACAGAACGTCTTTCGTAGTGTTTTGCCATTGTTTGTTTCAGAATTGCATAATTGAATCCAAACACGTAAGAATTCCCTTTATAGTCGATTACTCCAGGGTGATTTCCGCTTGAACGCTGATCTCCATCCATAATCATTCCTTTATATTCCCATGCACCAGTAGGAGACTTGCTCATGGCATATCCAATACCTTCGGGGCAGCATGTGGATGCATACGCCATATAATAATGCCCCTGCTTTTTCCAAACCCATGGCCCTTCTTGATAATTTTCAGGTGTTGTAGGATCTTGATTAATCTCGCCTGAATAAGAAATCATATCCTCATTCAATTTCACGTAATACACTTTTGGATTACCCCAATACATATAGGCTTGACCATCATCATCAATTAATATAGTGGGGTCAATATCGTGGTTGCTATTTTTAATTAAAGGTCCTCCTATAGGATCTTTAAATGGACCATAAGGAGTATCTGCAACTAAAACTCCTATACCTACACCACCAGGCATAGGACAATATAGATAAAACTTGCCATTGCGTTCTACACACTGAGCGGCCCAAGCACCATTTGTATCGTGAACCCAATCGAAGTCATCTAAAGATGCAACAGCACCGTATTCAGTCCAATTAGCCATATCAGTAGAGTAATAAAGCATCCAATTATGCATCTTAAAGCCAAATGCATCGTCTTCATCGTGTCCTGTATATAAAAATACAGTATCGTTATATACTAAAGGTGCTGGATCGGCTGTGTATTTTGTTTGTATGATTGGATTTTGAGCAAAAGATTGAGATCCCAGCTTCAAGATTGCAATCAAGATAATTATACCGAAACGTAAGTGAAAGTTAAATTTGTTCATTTTAGATATTATAAAGGTAATTATTGAGTGATCTTATGAAGGTTTCATATTACTGTAATTGACATCTATGGCTAATTTGACTTGTTCTCGTTTTATGATTTTTAGAATATAGTTGCCAGAGAGCATGTCTTTAATTATAATACAACTTGTCGGCGTTTTTTATTGGCAATATTTGACATATCTACAGTGGCATAGATTTGTCCATCAATCTTAATTTCAGAATAACTCACACCCACGTCCGTATTCAGACAAGGGTGTGAGTTAGAATAAATAGGTCAATTTAAGTACAAAGTTATTTAGTCTGACTTACTTCAATAACTGCATTATAGGCAGGCTTAGGATTCAAGTCTCCGTCAAACAAAAGAGCATCTTGACCCCTGCGCCATGATCTAGTATCACTTAGTCCCCAGAATGTCACACGGTCGATCACGTCTGAATGACGCATAAAAATTTCGAACAATTTTCTATATACCTCAGCCTGCTCCAGATAATTCTCAGCCGGAATTCTGTTTTCGCCCTGTCCCACAGTGAAAGCGCCACTGTTATCACCTGTTGCTGTCACGTCAAGTTCAGTTATAGCAACCCTCAGACCCAGAGACTTATAGTTTTCAATTGCTTTTTCAACATCATCCAGGTTCGTGTCCAAGTGCCAATGTCCCTGAATTCCCACACCAGTAATTGGAGCACCTTCTGCAATGAGTCGCTTGAGGAGTAACATGGAACTTGCGTGTTTACCTTTGTTTTCAACGGCACCCTGCTCAATGTTGTAATCGTTGTAGTATAACTGAGCGTTTGGATCTGCTTCATGTGCCCACTTAAAAGCGAGGGTCAAGACTTCAGGACCAACGGCCTTATACCAACTGAAAGGGCGAAGGTTTTCTGTTGTACCGTCACCACCATCAGCTATTGATTCATTAAACACATCCCAACCAATAATACGTCCTTTGTATCTTCCGGCTACAGTCATGATATGACTCTTCAGGCGCTCCAAAATTACTTCTTTGCTCGCTTGTGGACCTGCATCGGCACCACCAAAACCGCCCCTATTTGAGCGTGCGCCATTCCTTCCTTGTGTAGGTGGCGGGGTTACAGGATTGGCTTCACGTTCTGCTGCTGCCGCTGCTATTGCTTCTGGACTATTATCTTGGAAGAACCATTGTGGCGTCTGGCCATGCCACGCCAAGGTGTGTCCCCAAACCATTAAATCATTCTTCTCACACCAATCAACCATTGCATCGGTGCTTACGAAGTTGTACGTATCTTCGGTAGGATGAATTGGCTGAGGTTTCATAGAGTTCTCTGGAGTAACAATATCATATTGCTTTCTAATACTTTCCTGGTAGGCTTCGTTATTTATCGTCAGATCATCGGCACATCCTATCAGGAATTTTCCTGCAAATGCTTCTTTTAGTGTCTTTAGAGGTACTGAATTGTTGTTTTCTTGACTGGAAACATTGAAAGTTAGTACCGCAAGTGAGATAAAACTTATAAGAAATCTTTTGCTAATCATAATTTTTGTTTATTAATAAATGAGTTAGTTTAAACTTTATTCAAGTGAAAAATTATTTTATTAATCACATAATGGAATTCAAATTATAGAATCTAATGATAATAATCATTTTTACATATCGCTATTGCCTTTTTGTTAAAAGAGACTGTAGCTCAATTAGCTAACAGTGCATCTATCACTATTTTGTCTTGTCTACTGTTTATAATCTTCAAAAATGGTTGTCAAATGACAGGTGTTTTGAAAATTAAAAAATTAACTTCTTAATGAATACTCTTCTTTGTATTAGATTTAATATTTAAAGATACTATTGTTTTCTAATAAAACAATAAAATAAAGGATTGTTTGTTTTATTAT
>DATERO010000186.1:0-3309 GCA_035271465.1 Dysgonamonadaceae bacterium
AGTTAGAATAGTGTGAGAGTAGCATCCATTTAATCCAAGAGGTTCAAGCTACAATTCATCAGAATTTATGAATGACCAATAGAATAGTGTAAAAATAGATGATGAGGTCGAGACTATAATTATTGGTTGAAACTTGAATATAAAAAACCTCTTAGCACTGCTCGTAATAATTTGGCATTGTTTTTGCAGTAAATAATCTTATAATTACTATATTTACTGAATATAGAAATAGGCTTAAGTTATATTTAGCATTTTAAGAATCAATTGAGAAAATAACGAATGAAAGAAAACAATAGATTACTAAGTAACATAATCAGCGGAATACAAGAAAAGAAAGGGAAAAATATAACAGTTATTGATTTAAAAGGAATCTCAGGAGTTGTATGTGACTTCTTTGTTATATGTGAAGGGAATACTTCAACTCAAGTTGCTGCTGTAGCAGAATCTATAGAGCATATTGTAAAAAAAGACACCAAAGAAAGTCCCATAAGAGTACAAGGGCAACAAATGGCAGAATGGATTGGGATAGATTATGGCGATATTATCGTGCATATCTTTATTCCCGAGAAAAGAGATTATTATAACATTGAAAACTTATGGTCTGATGCAAAAACTACAACGATACCTGCATTAGACTAAAAACTTATTCTAAACAAATTTGTTACTAGATAGGATTAAGAAAATTAATTTATATTACTGTATTTCAATCAAGAAGAATGGATAAGAAAAACCAAAATAAGAAAAAGTTCAGTCCCAACCTGAGCAATAAGAAACCGAAAACTCCTTTTAATCCATATTGGATTTATTCTATAATAATTATTGGACTATTGGGTATGTTCTTTTTTGGCGGGAATGTTTCGTCAAAATCTATTACATGGTCAGAGTTTCAGCAATACGTAAGTGAAGATAGAATAGAGAAAGTAGTTGTTTACAGTAAAAAAGAAACAGCAGAAGCACAAGTCAGAGAGGGATCAGTTGGTTACATTTTCAAAGAAAATGCCGATAAAGTGAAATCAAATCCAACTGTTGTTGTAACAATACCTTCTGCAGATAAAGCTGCTGATTTTTTAGACAAAATAAAGGATGAGAAAGGTTATGATATCGAAACATCTTTTGATTCTTCCTCTGCAATTAGTGGGATTCTATTGGGGCTAGCTCCCTTTATTTTATTAATAGGAATATGGATTTTCTTTATTCGTCGCATGGCGTCTGGAGGAGGTGGGGGTGCTGGAGGCGTCTTCAATGTTGGAAAATCGAAAGCGCAACTTTTCGATCGTGATGCAGCTGTCAAAGTGACATTTAAAGATGTTGCGGGACTGTCAGAGGCTAAGCAGGAAATTGAAGAGGTCGTAGAGTTTCTGAGACACCCCTCAAGCTACACAAGCTTGGGTGGAAAGATACCAAAAGGTGCTTTATTGGTAGGTCCTCCTGGAACTGGTAAAACATTATTAGCTAAAGCTGTTGCAGGCGAAGCTGATGTTCCATTCTTTTCCATATCGGGTTCCGACTTTGTTGAGATGTTTGTGGGTGTAGGGGCCTCACGTGTACGTGATTTATTTAAACAAGCAAAGGAAAAAGCTCCCAGCATTATATTTATTGATGAGATTGATGCTGTTGGACGCGCACGTGGCAAAAACGTTAATATGGGCTCAAACGATGAACGCGAAAACACCCTGAATCAACTCCTTACTGAAATGGATGGTTTTGGCTCGAACAGTGGCGTTATTATTTTAGCTGCAACCAACCGTGCCGATATTCTTGACAAAGCGCTACTTAGAGCTGGACGTTTTGATAGACAGATACATGTAGACCTTCCTGATTTGAATGATCGAAGAGCAATATTTAATGTTCATTTGCGTCCTATAAAGATTGATGACTCTGTTGACCCTGACTTTTTGGCACGTCAAACTCCCGGGTTTTCAGGAGCTGATATTGCCAATGTTTGTAATGAAGCTGCATTAATAGCTGCACGCGAAAAGAAAAAGACTGTTCAAAGCATCGACTTTATGAATGCAGTAGATAGAATAGTAGGCGGTTTAGAAAAACGAAACAAAATAATTACGTTAGCTGAGAAGAAATCTATTGCTATTCACGAAGCAGGTCATGCAACTCTAAGTTGGATGTTAGAGCATGCTAACCCACTGGTAAAAGTAACAATTATTCCAAGAGGTAAAGCACTTGGCGCTGCATGGTACCTCCCAGAAGAGAGACAAATTACTACAAAGAATCAAATGCTGGATGAAATGTGCGCTATTTTAGGTGGACGTGCAGCAGAGGAAATCTTCCTTGGAGAAATATCTTCGGGAGCAATGAATGATTTAGAGAGAGTAACAAAACAAGCCAATGCAATGGTCACCTACCTTGGCATGAGCGATAAGTTGCCAAACCTTTGTTATTACGACTCAGGTGGTCAGGAATGGAATTTCTCAAAACCCTATAGCGAAGATACTGCTAAGATTATTGACTCTGAAGTAATGATAATAATTGCCGAGCAATACGCGCGTGCTAAAGAAATATTGAGCGAGAATGCTGAAGGCCATCGCAAGTTGGCTGAAATTCTATTGGAAAAAGAAATTATATACGCTGCTGACTTAGAAGCCATATTTGGGAAAAGACCATGGGTTTCACGTGCTCAAGAGTTATTGAAAGATCAACCAGACGTAGCAGAAAAAGCTCCAACGGACTCACCATCTGGCGGCAAACAAGAAATCTTTATTCACGAAAATAAAAAGGAATTAAAAGTAGAGAAGAAAGATACTGACCAAAACATATCTGATGATACAAGGGAAGATAATTTACTGAAAGAATAAGAGAAGTTATCTTCTAAAATACTTATACCATATTAGTATATTCATAAAGTCATAGTTATTTAATTAGCTATGACTTTTTATTGCACTTAACTACAATAAAGACTTTTGGAGCAGCATCGAACTTTATCTCTTTTATATTGTTATTATCTACAGTAAACAAACACTAAAAGGCAGAATAAAATGAAAATTGCTCATTACTTATTAATTGGATTATTCGCCGTGGGATCCATTTCTTGTACATCATCCCATTCTAAAAACAATGAGTACAACACAAACACTAAAAATATTGATAATATGAAATTTGAAAAAGTAGCTTTGCCTTATGCAACAGATGCGTTGGCACCCATTATTAGTAAACAAACAACCGAGTTGCATTACGGAAAGCATTATCAGGCTTATATTGACAACCTGAACAAACTTATTGTTGGAACTAAATTTGAGAACGCCGATCTAGAAACAATTGTGAAAGAAAGCGATGGAGGCATTTTTAATAATGCAG
>DATERO010000187.1:0-2034 GCA_035271465.1 Dysgonamonadaceae bacterium
GGTTAAATGAATTGCTTCAATTAACCTTCTGTTAAATTGTTATTTTGTAATACTTCTATATTTAATTACTCTAAAGTCTGATTTCCTCCTCCATTTACAAAAATAACTTGACCACTTACCCATTTAGATATTGGTGAAGCAAAATAGAGAACTGCTCCTGCAATGTCATCGGGCTCGCCCAATCTTCCAAGAGGTGTATGTTTCAACATTTTTTCTTCAATATCATCTGTCAATACACTTGCAAGTGCATCTGTTTTGATAGCGCCAGGACCTATTGCGTTTATCCTTATTTCAGGACCGTAATCGAATGCGAGGTTTCGTGTCATATGATTGATAGCTGCTTTAGAAGAAGCATATGCACTCATTGAAGGACTCTTATCTATACTAGCCTAGAGGACATGTTTATAATGCTACCATAACCTGCATTCTTCATGTGAGGTGCAACTAATTGGCTCAAACGCCACATGCTAAAAAGATTTCTTTCGAATACACCTCGAAACTGATCTACATCAATTTCGAATGGATTCTCTTTACCTCCACCACCACCACCAACATTGTTTACTAAAGTATGTATCTGCTTGAATGTCTTAAGTGTATTATCCACTAAATCCACTAATTCTTGATCAATAGTTACATCGCACTTAAGAGCAATTGCATTTCCTCCTTCATCATTTATCTCTTGAGCAACCTGCTCTGCAGCTTCTAGGTTAAAATCCGATACAACTACGTTTGCACCAAACGATGCTAACATTTTTGAGCTAGCTCTACCTATTCCATTTCCACCGCCCGTAATTATTGCGGTTTTGCCTGATAGGTTAAATAGTGATGAAGTAATTTTCTGGTTTATTCCTTTTGTGTATTAACTAACAAAGACACACAATTGTAGGTCTTTATTATTAACTGTTCTAAATTGTTTTGAGTTAAAAATAGATTGCTTCAAATACTGCTAACGGAGCTCTTTTACCTACATTTAATTCTAAAACATCATTTGTAATTCTATAATTATCGGCAAGTTTAAAAACCTCCATCAACTCTGATTCATCTATATTTACATCAGGACATGACATCATTGTAAGTCCGATGTTTTTAAAATGAATCCTGTTTCCATCTTTTAATTCAAATTCGCCCGTAATTGAGTTGCATCCAGCAAATCCACCTACAGTATTATCTTCAGTCTTTAATATGAAAAAAACTTCGCGCTCTTGGTTTTCCACCATTTCCACATCTTTTCCATCTAACTTGATAAGCTTCCAATACTTTTCGGTGATTATCTGGTTATTGTGTGTTTGCTCAATGGTAGTTTCGTTTACCGTCGTTTGATTGTCAGACTTTTTATTCCCACCACAACTAATCAGTGCAAAAGCAATTAGTGACATAAATAGAATAGATAGTCTCATATTGATAATCTTTCTTTTATTAATCTGCTTCTTAAACGTTATAGGCTACTACTTAGTTTATTTTCCGAACAAACTTGGTGAGTATAACAATATTTTGTCCATCAACTCTTCCTTCAATAAATTCTGAATTATTGGGGTCTAAACGGATATTCCTTACTGCAGTTCCCATTTTTGCATTTAGTGTAGATCCTTTTACATCGAGGTCTTTAATTAAACTCACAGAGTCGCCACCAATCAGTAGTGTACCATTGCAATCTCTGTGCAAACTGTCTTCCACATCTGATAAGTGTTCGCCACTTGCTTTAGCCCATTCCAAATCATCATCATTGAGATACAACATTTCTAGCGCATCGTGTGCCCAAGTTTCTTCTCTAAATCTATTTAGCATTCTCCATGCCATAACTTGCACGGCACTTACTTCGCTCCACATCGTAGTGGGGAGAAATGCAGACCAATAAGCACTTTCTAATTCTTCTGTGATATTTATTTGTGCCAAACATTTATCACACACATGTATATTAGTGTCAATGTCAGAGCCACTTCCGTGGGGTACATTGTACATGTTGTTAGCTTCGGCTGCTTCACACAATTCGCACGTGCCATTGCTACGCGCTTGTAATTTCTTTGATAAACTCAT
>DATERO010000188.1:0-3154 GCA_035271465.1 Dysgonamonadaceae bacterium
CTTCTCTATCATAGTTTTTACTCTTAGTATTGTAAGCTTATATGCACAGCAAAATTCAAATCAAGATAATTTAAAGCAGCTTATTGAAAAAGGGATTGAGCATCACGATGCACGAGAATTTGAGCAAGCAATTGAAAATTACGAAGAAGCATTGAAAATTGATCCAAAATCGATGATTGCAACATACGAAATAGCTCTTTCTTATTTAGCAATGCGAGACTATAAAAACGCTTCAAAATTTAGCACTAAAGTTATAAACTCAAAAGACAAAGATTTAATTGTAGGTGCTTATGGTGTAAAAAGTGAATCGCTTGCTGAAATGGGCAAAGTAGATGAAGCCATAAAACTATTAGAAGAAGCACTTAGGAAATACGGAGATGACTATAATCTACAATTTAATTTAGCACTCAACTATTTTAGCAAAGGAGATCTGGATAAAACAATACTACATGTAGATAAAGCCTTAAATTTAAACAAATCACAAAGTGGCGCATATTTACTTTCAGCTTATGCATTGAATGATAAGAAAATATGGGTGCAAAGTATATTATCTTTTCATATTTTCTTGCTGATGGAACCCGATAGTCATCGCTCAAAAAACGCATTTGAAGAGATGTTACAGTTGATGCAAGTAAAAGAGATAACTCAAGAACCCGTAGAACGTTCTTTTATACAACAACAGTTGATGCGTCACACTCAACAAGAAGATTCAAATAACGTATCAAAAATAAGACCTCCATTAAGTACTGTTCATGGTATCAACAGAGAGTTTCTTTATAACGAGATTGAAAAAACTAAAGACTCGCTGAACAATATCACAATTGACACTTTGGAAATTGACACTTTAGAGACTGAACTCTACATAAAATTTAAAGAAGTAACTCGAACTTTATTCACAGTGCTTAGTGAAGAAAATGATGGCACAAAGAATGAATTCATTTGGAACTTCCATGTTCCAATTATAACAAAAATATTAAACTCTGATTATTTCGACACTTACTGTCGTTATATAAGTGTAGCATACTTCCCCGAATCACTCCAATGGTGGGAAAACAATCAAGATTCTGCTGCAAAGTTTGTTAGGTGGTTCGAAAAAGGAGATGAAGAAGAGTAAAGAGTACTAAAAAAATATTATCTTTGCCCTGAATTGCAAAGTATGAAAACAAATTTCAACGAAGAAGAAATATTAGAACAACTCCGCGACCCAGACACTCAACGTCAGGGTTTTGCTCATTTAGTCAATGAGTATAGTGAGCGGTTGTACTGGCAAATACGCAAAATGGTGTATTCTCATGATGATGCAAATGATATTCTTCAAGATGTTTTTATCAAAGCATGGCTAAATATTGAGAAGTTTAGAGGAGATGCTAAGCTATCAACATGGTTATACAAAATTGCTATTAACGAAAGTATCACATTCATTAATCGCTCAAAAGCAAAGCTAAATTTATCAATAGATGATACCGACTCCTTTTTAATAGATAAACTTGAAGGGGATGAATATTTTGATGGGGATGAAGCACAGCTACTACTTCAAAAAGCAATAGTAACTCTACCTGAAAAACAGCGTCTTGTTTTTCAAATGAAATACTTTAATGAAATGAAGTACGATGAGATGTCGGATATTCTCGGTACATCAGTGGGAGCACTGAAAGCATCCTATCATCATGCGGTTAAAAAAGTAGAGAGTTTTTTAAAAGAATCTAATTAAACCTTTCGATTTTAGTGGAGTCATAATTAAGCGTTGTACAATCACTATAACAACTAAGATTTAAAAAGAAAAAGGGACAGTTAGTTACATAGTTATGAAAACAAAAAAACAGACATTGGCAGATTTTAATAAGAATGTTCCATTCAAGGTTCCAGAGAATTATTTTTCTCAATTCAATGAATCAATTATAGAAGCATTGCCCGAGAAAAAGATTACACCTGTTAAACCAGTAACGTTGTGGCAAAAATCACAAACATGGGTTTATATGGCGGCTATGTTTTTAGGTCTGTTCTTTACTATGAAAGTTATTGTTGATTCAACCGATAAGTACAATCCGAAAGTTAATACTGCATCTACAACTATCTCTCAACAGGATTACTGGAATGATGTAAAAATTTCAGAAGATGAGTTTTTTGAATACATTGAAACGCAATTTATTGAAGAAGATTATTATGATTTAATTTATAATCAAGATAACTCGAACAGTTTATAATTTTTTTTATGAAAAATACACTAACCATATTGACATTATCACTTTTCCTGAATGTATTGCTCATAAATGCTCAAGATCCTGATAAATCCTTTATGAATTTACAGGAGTTCGAAAAGAACAAGCAAGAATTTATAATGGAGCACGCTAATCTTTCACAGGAAGAAGCTGACAGTTTTTTTCCACTCAATAGTGAGCTGCAAAAAAAGAAACTGGAATTGCACCGCAAGCATCAAGAAACTATGAAGCTCACCAAAGAATCTTCAGACATTTCTGATAAAGAATATAAGGAACTTATAGATAATAATGTCGATCTTAAAATGAAAGAGGCAGAGTTAGATAAGGAGTATTCCGATAAGTTCAATAAACTAATGTCTCCTCAAAAGTTATTTAAAGCTCAACAAGCAGAAAAAACCTTTATGCAGGAAGAGTTGCGCAAGTACAGAGAATCGAAAGACAATGGAAGAATAAGAACAGGGCAACGACCTAAGTAACTTGTAAAACAAACTAAAGGTAGTTACTCACAGCTTATACCTTCTTTTTATTTATTTAATAATATGTGTCCCTTAATCGGGACATTTTTTTTATATAAAGACATTTGTTAGTGGAGTTGTCTGAGGAAACTTACTGAACTCTGCACTAATGCATTTATTTTCGAGTAAAAAAGAATAAAGTTACCATCTATTACTATATTGATAGCTAGAAGATTATTATACGAGTTACAACAGATTGAACAACGAGAACGAATAATACAACATAAGCAAAAACAAGTTATTCTTTGAATTGTTGATATATCTAAATAACCGATTAAGACTTAGTCAAATAAATAAAAATAGCATATAAGCTAAAGATGTTTCATATAAAATAAACTAAATATCTCATTAAGATAAACAATTTAGTTGCATAGACAACTTTATTTATCTACATTTGCTTTCATAATACAACCAATAAAT
>DATERO010000189.1:0-3862 GCA_035271465.1 Dysgonamonadaceae bacterium
GTGTATCTGGGTATCACAGTTCTTTAGTGGAAGACATCAAGGAAGAGTCTGTAGATGAAGCATTGGGTACACTTGCTGAAATTAATCGTGAGGTAACTAAACAAGAAGAAGAGTATTATAGAATATTTAATGATGAAATACTGAATGAGTTAAAGGAGAATAACATCATTCTGTATCAATCAGATGATGTAAAACCATTTCATCGTGACTTTGTAACCAAATACTTCAATGAAGAGGTATTCCCCTACCTCACTCCGATGATTATTCAAAAGGATTACATACACTCTTTCATTTTAGATGCACGTATCTATCAGGTCATAAGCCTGATGAAGCGAAAGAAAAAAGACATTGACTTAGATGAGTCGCAATATACCTATGCAATAATGAAGATACCTTACACCAAGGTGCCAAGGTTTATTGAATTGCCATCGCATAATGGGTTTAACTACATTATGTTTATTGATGATATCATTCGCGCAAACTTAAGCAGTGTTTTCCCTGGTTATAAAGTTGGTGAATGTTACAGTATAAAGATATCGAGAGATGCCGATTTTTCAATTGAAGAGGAGGACCACACGAATATAGCCGAGAAAATATTGAAAAAAGTAAGAAAAAGAAAAATTGGTGCAGTAACTCGTTTTCAATATGATAAATCAATGCCTGAGTATTTCCTCAAATACCTTTGTGATACCTATGAAATCGAAGAGGAAGAGTTATTAGCATCGGGGAGATATTTAAACTTGGATGACTTGATGGATTTGCCCAATCCTACAAATAAAAAACTAACTGCTGATATACCCACTCCTTTAAGGATTTCGGAGTTCGAAAAAAACTCATCCTTATTGCGTGTGCTCCGCAAACAAGATGTTATGCTCTATTTCCCCTATCAATCTTTCGACTATTTACTCCGATTTCTTATGCAAGCTGCTTTCGACCCGAAAGTATTGGAAATAAAGGTAACACAATATAGAGTGGCTGAAAACTCAGCAGTAATCAACAGTTTAATTAGCGCAGCTAAGAACGGAAAGAAGGTAACGGTATTTGTGGAATTGAAAGCTCGGTTTGATGAAGAGAACAACTACTTGACAGCCGAAGCAATGCAGCAAGCAGGAATTAAAATTATATATAGCTTGCCAGGTTTGAAAGTTCACGCAAAGCTAGCTTATGTACGCAAACGGAGCAAAGATCCAGAAGTGCCAATTAAAGGATATGCTTATTTAAGTACTGGTAACTTTAATGAGAAAACGGCTCGTGTATATAGTGATATGGGACTATTAACATCAAATCAAGAAATCATTATTGAGATAAACGAACTTTTCCACATTTTAGAAGGCAAGCCTCAATCGATGAAGTTTGAACATCTTTTAGTCGCTCAATTCAATATGTTGCCAGCTCTTCATGCAATGATTGACAAAGAGATAGCGCATGTGCAGAACGGCGATAAAGGGCGCATCATCTTAAAAATGAATAGCCTTGAAGATAAAAAAATGATTGCTGAATTGTATCGTGCGAGTGAGGCCGGGGTAGAGATCGATTTAATTATTCGTGGTATATGTTGCTTAGTACCTAATCAACCTTATAGCAAGAACATAAAAGTTACACGTATAGTTGATTCATTTTTGGAACATAGTCGCATTTGGTATTTCCATAACAATGGCAATCCAACTTATCATCTCACTTCAGCGGACTGGATGGCACGCAACTTGCGTCGTCGTATTGAGACTGCTTTTCCCGTCTATTGCAAACAACATCGAAAGCAAATAACAGACATTCTAAACATTCAACTTAATGATAATACGAAAGCTTGTTTTATAGACGAAAACTTAGATAACATATATAAAACAAATGATGGACCTAAAGTAAGAGCTCAAAGTGCCACTTATGATTATTTAAAAGAAGTAACAGATAGTAATGAATGATACTCAGCATATTCATGCATAAAACCACATATTTTTTGCATTAATACAAAAAAGTATATCTTTGTGATATGAAAAAGTTTTTATCCACCACTTTTAGTTTTTTGTTAGCCTGCGTTATCACGTATGCTGGTTCAGGGATAAATGCTTATTCATTTTGTTGCTATGATTGTCATACTTTTGGGATAGAAGCAATTGTAGGGCATAAGTGTTCTGATGTTCATGAACATGAGTGTATAAATGAGCAAGCAGATGAGGTAAGCGCTATTTGTGAAGAAACTCATCAACAGTGTGAATTGAACAGATTGGACTTGGACTTAGAAAACATATCAATAGATAATGGACAGTCTTTTATTAAATTATCTGTTTTAAAACTAAACTTTATAACAACACTCCACAATTTAATTCAGAACTTACAAAAAGAACCTATAATTGGTTACATTTCTGAAACTCAAATACCTCCCAACCTAAGCAAAACAAGTTACTTCTCCTTGTTGGAAACACTTATAATTTAGAAGAAAACAATTTTATTTACTGAATGCGGGTAGTTTATCTATTCGTAGGTTATGTGTTGTTCAAAAATACACAAAATTGTTTTTTATTTAATTATAATTATGTCAAAGTATATTATTCTATTCTTTTTATTTATCTCATCATTATCGATTTATTCAGTTGATAAAGTAAAGGGGTATGTTTTTGATGAGACTAAGGAGCCTGTGATAGGTGCCAATATTTATTGGGAAAAATCGAAAAATGGTACTGTAACCAACCATGATGGTTACTTTGAGATAGACGCACCTTCTGGTCACGAACATTTGATGGTAAGCTATACGGGATATTCTACACAAAGTGTACATCTAGACAGTCACGATGAAGAGGTAAACATCATTCTGAAAGAGGACTTAGAATTACAAGAAGTAGTAATAATGCAACGTAATCCGGGTACAATTTCACAAAGAACATCTATACTACAAGAACAAAAGATTACTTATGCGGAAATTTGTCGTGCTGCATGTTGCAACCTTGGCGAAAGTTTCGAGACTAACCCTTCGGTTGACGTTGCATACAGTGATGCAACAACTGGAGCAAAACAAATTAAACTGTTAGGTCTTGCTGGCACATATGTGCAAATGCTTACAGAAAACTACCCCAACTTCAGAGGTGTGTCATCTCCATTTGGATTAGACTACGTTCCTGGAGCATGGATGGAAGGCATTTATATCTCAAAGGGAACTTCTTCAGTGAAGAATGGATATGAAGCTTTGGCTGGACAAATTAATGTGGAATATAAGAAACCAAAGACAGCTGACGTTTTATCACTTAATCTTTTTGCAAACGATGCACAACGTACAGAAGTGAATGCCGATGGCAGCTGGTTGATTAACGATAAACTATCAACAGGATTGTTTGCTCACTATTCAAATGACACGAAAGGTCATGACAATAACGACGATGCTTTTCTTGATTATCCCAAAACGAATCAACTGAATTTGATGAACCGTTGGAACTATGAGTCAGGTAGGTACATGTCACAATATGGTGCCCGTTTCATTCATGAAGAAAGAACGGGTGGTCAAGATCCAAAGCAAGTCACCTCTAATCCTTATGAGATATCTCTGAAAACCAATCGCGGAGAAATGTACACCAAACAAGCACATGTGATTGGCGATGGGGAGTTAGCAGAAAGCATTGCATTAATTGCATCAGGTTCTATTCATGATCAAGAGTCTATGTATGATGTGAAAAAATATGATGTCACACAAAAGAACCTATATGCAAGTTTGTTGTATGAGAAAGAATTTTCGCACATGCACAACCTAAGTACAGGTTTAAGTTTGAATTATGATGAATTTAAGGAAGTCTTGCAAACAAATAATTTCAACAGACGCGAGGCAGTACCAGGGGCTTATGTTCAGTACACCTATAATTTAAACGACAAGTTTATT
>DATERO010000190.1:0-27496 GCA_035271465.1 Dysgonamonadaceae bacterium
CAGCTATTAATTCAGCGTGTAAACCGCTGATAATCAGCAAGTGTTATTTTACTGTTAAATAAAAGCGTATTTTGCGTTAATTTATTGAGTTTTTTTGGTTTAACATATAAATTAAATTTGTATCTTTGTAGATAAGGATGCAGGAGAGCATCCTGAGATTATGACTCACGAAGTAATCTCAACCTTGAAATCTGAAAATACAGGCTGATTCGGCAAGTAAAGATCAAAAGATTGCTTTACTGAGGAATAATCTGATTTATTAATTTAAACAATTTACAGAAATGTACAAATCAATTTACAGAATTAGTTTCTCACGATTATTGAAGCTTGAGCTTCCAGTATTAGCAAGGGGTGTAATTGGCATTGTTGAAAGACATGATCCGGAAACACTCAAAATCAAAGAACTCTTTGATAAACTTGAAGAACAGAAACCGCAAATCAAAAAACTCGAAGTTACTTACGGTCCTCATCCATTGACGCAAGAGCTAAGTGAATTACGCAGTATACGTATAGCTTTAGCAAGTGGTATACTCAATCAGTTGAAGACTGTTAGAAACGGAAAAGTATCAGGTATGCAAGAAGCTTTTAAGGTGGCACAACCAGTGGCGCATCGTTATCTGCATAAGCTGTCGAAACACAACAACAAAGTAGCTTTAGAAAGAGTTACTCAGTTTTTCGATAGCATTGAGGAGGACGAGACACTGGAAGAAGCATTTAGCACTTTAAATTTGACAGTAACCCTTAATGAAATGCGGTCAGCAAATTCCAGGCTGATGGTGCAATTTAACAAAAAGAGGACTTCCGTTTCCGAAAGACCGGACGATATGACCTCTGACCTTGTTAATTCTATCCTTTTTGCTATGAACAATCTCTTTGCAGATATTGAACTATCGCAGATAAAAAATCAGGAGTTGGATTATGCGCCTTTAATCGACGAGTTGAATGTAGAATTAAAAGCATTTGAACTTTTAATCAACAAACGAGCGTCGTACAACAAAAAGAAAGCTGAAGGAGTGGTTGATGACAACGAAGTTGTTATTGACGACGAGTCCACAGAACCTATCACAACTACTGGATCAAACATGAGGATTTATCCTATGAATGAAAAGGTGGAAGAAACGAGAGGAACTTTGGACGATGTAGATAAAAAAAAGACAGTTGCTGTGTCTACCATAACTAAGCAACTGCCCATTGTACCTACTAAAGCTTAACTTTAAAAGCCCCGTATGCCTGTTATCGGGGCTTTTTTTATGCCCGTCATCTAACAGTTTCTTAAAACTGTAACCACCATAAAGTAGTTAGCAGCTATATTATTAACAAAACTCGTGATGAATTGTTTCTTGCCTCTTAATTGTTTCTATTAAATTCTCTCGACTAATTAAACTTTTATAGAACAGGTGTTCTTTATCGTTGATTTGTTTTAATTAGTGATTATTCAGTCTCGTGGTACAAAAGTACTATAATATTTCGTAACAGCAAAATAAATACTCTAACAATTGGACATTTATACTGATAAAACCTGCAAAAGTTGATTAAATCGTCTAAAAGATGCCAAAAACAGACCAAAAGAGACGAAAGTGTGATGAAAAGAGCGGGTTTGCATATATTAACAGCAAGAGAGAATTGTAAAAAACTAAAGAGAAAAAAACTCAAATGCGCTCAGTTGTTTTTAATTACCCCTAACTAAAACTTTTTGTTGAGGCTTGCGAAACAACTTACCTTAACGTGTTAAAATCAACAATCTGAATATTTCAAAACTATTAGAGCTTTTTGGCGTGATCACAAACACCAATATATAACACTTAATTTATAGCACTCCCTGGCAACACTTTATCCGATGGTTCAATCAAAGACAACGTTCCGTCAGCATTCTCAGCAGATAGTATCATTCCTTCCGACAGAATACCCCGCATTTTGCGTGCTCCTAGGTTGGCAATGAAGCAAACTTGCTTTCCAACCAGTTTTTCGGGTTTGGGATAATAGGCAGCTATGCCCGATAGGATGGTTCGTTTGCCAATTCCGTCGTCCAACAGGAAGCGAAGCAGCTTATCGGTCTTCGGAACTTTTTCACACTCCAAAACGGTGGCTACCCTTAGGTCAAGTTTTGTGAAGTCATCAAAAGCAATCTCCTCTTTCACGGGTTTAGCTTTATATTCTTTCTCTTCGTTTGCCTTCTTCGTGTCCAATAGTCTCTGTACTTGTTGCTCTATGGCTTCGTCTTCTATCTTTTCGAATAGCAACTCTGATTTACCCAACTCATGTCCTACAGACAATAGGTCCATGTTGCCCAATTGATTCCACGAAAGCTCATCGATATTCAGAAACTGCTTTATTTTTGCAATCGAAAATGGCAAAAATGGCTCGAACACGATGGCCAGGTTGGCCGTAATTTGCAATGCAATGTTGAGGATGGTTGCCACACGAGGCATGTCTGTCTTAGCCAATCTCCAGGGTTCTGTGTCTGCCAGGTATTTGTTTCCAATGCGTGCCAAATTCATGGCATCTTTCAGCGCTTCGCGAAATTTGAAGTTGTCTAAATCTTTCTCAATGGTCTCTTTCAGACTCTTGAAGTTGTTAAGCGTCTCCTTGTCGTAGTCGGTCAACTCTCCGCGCTCGGGAACTTTATTGTCGAAGTACTTTTGTGTGAGCACCAGTGCTCTGTTTACAAAGTTACCCAATATCGCCACCAATTCATTGTTATTTCGTGCCTGGAAATCCTTCCAAAGAAAGTCGTTGTCCTTAGTTTCCGGAGCATTGGCTGTCAACACGTAGCGCAACACATCTTGTTTGCCAGGAAAATCTTGCAAATACTCGTGCAACCACACTGCCCAGTTGCGAGAGGTAGATATTTTATCGCCCTCTAAGTTCATAAACTCATTGGCAGGCACATTTTCGGGAAGGTTATATGAGCCTTCGGCTTTCAACATGGCGGGGAAGACGATGCAATGGAAAACAATGTTGTCTTTACCAATGAAGTGAATCATTTTTGTCTCTTCATCTTTCCACCACTTTTCCCAATCGTTTGGAAGCAACTCTTTGGTGTTCGAAATATACCCAATTGGTGCATCGAACCATACGTACAATACTTTACCTTCGCCTCCCTCAACAGGTACGGGTACTCCCCAGTCTAAATCGCGACTCACTGCGCGCGGTTGCAGTCCTTGGTCCAGCCACGATTTGCATTGACCGTACACATTGCTTCGCCACTCCTTGTGATCTTCCAATATCCATTGACGCAGCCACTCTTCATGTTTGTCAAGTGGCAAATACCAATGCTTAGTTTTGCGTCGGACGGGCACTGCGCCACTCAAAGCCGACTTGGGATTGATAAGATCCGTTGCACTGAGTGATGTCCCGCAACTTTCGCATTGGTCTCCGTATGCTTTTTCGTGTCCACAATGTGGGCAAGTGCCAGTGATGTATCGGTCGGCAAGAAATTGTTGTGCCTCTTCATCGAAATATTGTTCAGTCTCCTGTTCAATGAACTCTCCCTTGTCATACAACGTCTGGAAGAAATCTGAAGCTGTCTCTTTATGAATATCGGATGTTGTGCGCGAGTAGATATCGAAAGTAATTCCAAACTCATCAAACGATTTTTTGATCAAACTGTGATATCTGTCCACTATGTCTTGTGGCGTCACACCCTCTTTGCGTGCAGTAATAGTTATAGGAATACCATGTTCGTCCGACCCACAAATAAAAAGTGCTTCCTCGCCTTTCAGTCTGAGGTAGCGAGCATAAATATCTGAAGGAACATACACCCCTGCTAAGTGTCCGATGTGGATTGGGCCATTTGCATAAGGCAAAGCGGCGGTGATAAGCGTGCGTTTGAATTGTTTTGACATAATGTTGTTTCGAATTAGAAATTGGTCGATTTATTTTCGAACCATTGTTATACTACTTTCTATTCTAATGAGTTTCTATTTAGAAATTAAAGATGCAAATATACAAATAATGGATTACTTGTAAGATGATTGATAGGCAAAATGGCAAACATAACCACCTATTTTAGCGTTATGACTACAAAAGTATAAGACTATGGATTATAAAATTAAAGGAAAAGTAGCCATTATTGGTGGCGGAAGCAAAGGATTGGGTAAAGCATGTGCAGTATCACTCGCCAAAGAGGGAGTAAATATTGTTTTGTGCGCTCGTAATAGTGATGACTTACAAAAAACGAAAAAAGATATTGAAATACATGGCGTAGAGGTGTTAGCACTTAGTGCGGACATGTCTTCAGAGGAAGACAACAAGCGGATTGTTGAAGAGACCCTTGCTAAGTTTGGCAAAATAGATATTTTAGTGAATAATTCTGGCGGTCCTGCACCAGGTTCATTTGATGAATTATCAATGAATGATTTTGATGAGGCATATAACAACGTGTTGAAGTACAATATTCGTATGATAAAGTATTGTTTGCCACACATGAAAGAGAAGGGTTGGGGACGCATCGTTAATATAACCTCAATAAGCGTGAAAGAGCCATCGCCCACCATGGTGCTTTCCAATATATTTAGAACAGCCGTTGTTAGCTTTGCCAAAAGCATCAGTAGAGAGCTGATTGGTAAAGGCATCACCATCAACAATGTATGTCCCGGATATTTCCGAACCGACAGAGTGAAGGAGTTAATGGAGAAAGAAGCTGGTGAAGAGAGTATTTCCGTTCAAGAATATGAAGAGCAAGTAATTTCTTCGTTTCCACACAAACGATTTATGAGTCCAAGTGAGTTAGGCGATATGGTTTGTTTCTTGTGTTCCACAAAAGCGCGCTCAATAAATGGTACAACCATACAAATTGATGGTGGAACAATGAAGGGATTGTTGTAAAAAGCTCAATATAGCTCTGATTAAGCTATCTTCTCTTCTCGAAAAAAGCTCTCATCAATGCGGAGCACTCTTCGACTAATACTCCCTGCGTGATTTCTGTTTTAGGATGCAAAACACTTGTTGAAAAGAGAGAGTAACCCTTCTTTTTGTCATCAGCTCCAAAAACAATGCGTTGCATTTGTGCCCACCCTAGTGCGCCTGCGCACATTGGACATGGTTCAATTGTGACATATAGTGTGCATTCATCCAAATATTTTCCACCCAGCACGTTAGCTGCTGCAGTGATGGCTTGCATTTCGGCATGAGCCGTCACATCATTGAGGGTTTCAGTAAGATTGTGAGCACGGGCAATAATGCGTTTGTTGCAAACAACCACTGCGCCGATAGGCACTTCATCCTTTTCGAATGCAAGTTTGGCCTCGGCGAGGGCTTGGTTCATAAAGTAATTGTCGTCTAGCATATTGAGGGTGGTGTTATTTTTGTCTTCTATTTTGAGACCTGTTGATATTCTTTTTGTTTCTCACGCCAAGACGCTAAGGACGCTAAGTGGTTGTTTTATTATTCTTTGCAGCTTTGCGACTTTGCGAGATACTTTTCATCTTTTTATTCTCTTAAATTATTTACAATTCGAGTTATTCCATTTTTTATTAACCTTTCATTGAAGTTAATGAGTAGCCCAAGTCTTTTATCTGCAATTTTCAAATAGGTTAATAGCTGTTTTGGATGTACGGGAGATATTGCTTCTACTGACTTTATTTCAACAATGACTTTGCGTTCAACAATTAAATCTGCTCTATATCCGATATTCATTTTTAATCCTTTCCATAAAAGTGGAATAGCCTTTTGTCGCTCAACAAATAAACCTTCTTGTCTCAGTTCATAACAAAGAATTTCTTCGTAAACAGATTCAAGTAATCCAGGACCTAATTGAACATGAATATTATAGGCCCTATTGACAATTATTGTCGCAATCTCATTTTCTGTCATTTAATTTTATCATTTCTCACGCCAAGACGCTAAGGGCGCTAATTGGTTGTTTTGTTATTCTTTGCGGCTTTGCGACTTTGCGAGAGGTTTTTCTTAGCTTTCTCGCTACCTCCGCATTTCATTTTCATTGAAAAGAGTTGGATAATCTTGCTCAAAGTTACGCAAAATATGCCCAATCATCAATTGTCTGAACCAGCGAGACCGATTAGTAATCTTATATTTCTTGAGATAGAATTCGATTAGCTCAAACTCCTCTTGGCTCACCATACAATTTATTTTTTTTGTACGAAGACGACGGTTTGGTTCAAGTTTGTTTTTATCGGATGCTTTCATAATTCTTTTTTAATCTCTCGCAAAGACGCCAAGACGCTAAGCTCAAACTTCTTTTTATAATACTATTTCTCATTTTCTGTCATTTGATTTTATTTTTCTCTCGCTAAGACGCTAAGGACGCTAAGGACGCTAAGTTAACTACAAATTATTATACCCTTTTTTCTTATTTTCCTCTGCGGCTTTGCGTCTTTGCGAGACTCTTTATTCTCATCTGCGCCTTTGCGATATTCTATTTTTATTTAATATACACCACTACTAGACACATTCCTCCCATTCCTTCTGCAAAAAAACGAAAAACATTTACATATATAAAGCATTCTTGCTTTTAATATGTATTTTTACCTGCTAAACAGGGTTTAATACTAAAGTCAAGGGTATAATGGCAGCACATAATGAACTTGGAAAGCAAGGCGAAAAAGCAGCAGCAAATTTTTTGATCAAAGAAGGCTATAAAGTTGTTAAGCAAAACTGGAGGATGTATCGTCACGAAATAGATATTGTGGCAGAGTACCAGGAGTTCATTGTTTTTGTAGAAGTAAAAACCCGAACTTCACGACAATGGGGCAATCCAGAAGATTTCATTGGTCGAACTAAAATAAAACGCATTGTGGAGTCGGCAGATTTGTACTTGAAAATAAATGATATTGATAAACCTGCTCGTTTTGATATCATATCGGCTGTATGGGATGGAAATAATTTTGAGATTGAGCATTTAGATGACGCGTTCATGTCACCCTTATTTTAGAATAGCATCACATAATTTCGTTTATTGAATGAATGTAGAAGAATTATATGATTATTGTTTAAGCATTCCATTGGTGGAGCCTACCTTCCCCTTTGGTGAGGAGACTTTAGTGCTGAAAGTATTGGGCAAGATGGTCGCACTAATACCTTTGGATGCAGAAGTGAAATCTATCTCTCTAAAATGTGAGCCTGAGAAAGCGATTGCTTTGCGTGAGCAATATAGTTGCGTAAAAGCTGCTTATCATATGAACAAGAAGCATTGGAATTCCATTGAGCTATCGGGTGATATGTCAGACGAAGAGCTGAAAAAGTGGATTCATCACTCCATCGGAGAGGTGGTGAAGAAAATGCCTAAGAAAAAACAGATCGAGTTTTATGGAACTACTGAGTAGGGAGGAAATGCTGATAAGAATGGACGAAACATCGTCCACCAACAGTGAGCTGAAGCAACTACAGCAAAAGAAGAGGCTACCTGAAGGATCAATAGTTGTAGCAGATTATCAAACGCAAGGGCGTGGTCAAGCAGGCAATACATGGTTTTCGGATAAAGGATGCAACCTTTTATTCAGCTTCTTGGCCTACCCGAAATTTATTGCTGCTAACAGACAATTTATCCTCTCGCGCATTGTTTCATTGGCCATTAAAAAAGTCTTGGATAGATATTTTGATGATATAACTATTAAATGGCCAAACGACATATATTGGAAGAATAAGAAAATTGCAGGAATGCTCATTGAAAACACTCTAATGGGGCAAAAGATTAATTCTTCTATCATAGGGATAGGATTGAATGTAAATCAAGATGGATTCCCAAATGAGTTGCCCAATCCTGTTTCTATGAAAATGGTTACAGGAAATGAATACAACAGAGACGATTTGCTGTCGTTTTTCCTGAGTGAGTTCAATCTTTTGTATCAATCCTTACAAAATGGAGACGATGAAAAGGTGATTGAGAGTGAGTATATGCGCAATTTATATCGAAGAGACGACTATCATTGGTATGAAGACAAAGAAGGGCGGTATAAGGGGAAGATTATTGATGTATTGCCTTCTGGACATCTGATTGTTGAAACTTTAAAAGCTAAAGAGGAGCGAATATATGCTTTCAAAGAGGTGACATTTGTACTATAAGTTAAAGTGGATAACAATAATGTAAGTTTTTATTGATATTTTTGTATCAAACAAATACGTAAATCAAACTTTTTCATGACTAAATTTAAGCGAATATTACTAAAGTTGAGTGGTGAGTCTCTGATGGGAGAAAAACAATACGGTATTGATGAGAATCGATTGAGCGATTATGCAAAGCAGATTAAAGAGATTGCCGATATGGGCGTTCAGATAGGTATTGTTATTGGTGGTGGAAACATTTTTCGTGGACTGAGCGGAACATCAAAGGGTTTCGATAGAGTGAAAGGTGACCAAATGGGTATGCTTGCAACTATTATTAATAGCTTAGCACTTAGCTCTTCTCTTTCTGCAATGGGTCAAAAAAACCGTGTTTATACAGCCATTCGGATGGAGCCTATTGGCGAGTATTATACAAAATGGAAAGCAATAGAATCTATTGAAAAAGGTGAGGTCATAATTATTTCTGGAGGAACAGGCAATCCTTTCTTCACAACAGATACAGCATCAGCACTGCGTGCAATTGAAATTGAGGCTGATGTGTTTTTCAAAGGAACTCGTGTAGATGGGATTTATACAGCCGATCCTGAGAAAGATACCACTGCTACCAAGTTTGACGAAATATCATTTGATGAAATATACAATCGGGGTCTTAAGATAATGGATTTAACCGCTACTACAATGTGCAAGGAAAATAACTTGCCAATAGTAGTATTCGATATGGATACAGTTGGGAATCTGAAAAAAGTAATAATGGGCGAAAATATAGGTACACTGGTTCGTCCTATTGTAAGCGACAAGTAATGTTGAATTATTGTTTATATTGTCAATTAAAATACCTATTTTTGTTTAGAACATATAAAAATTCAATCCTATGATAGACATTCAAAGTTTAGAAAATGAAGTAGAAGAAAAAATGCAGACAACACTCGAATTTTTAGAGGATACCCTCTCACGTATTCGAGCAGGAAGAGCAAATGCTCATATACTCGATGGTATAATGGTAGAGTACTACGGAACAATGTCTCCACTTAGTGGTGTAGCCACAATTGCTACTCCCGATGCCAAGTCAATTGTAATTCAACCATGGGAAAAGAGCATGTTGAAACCAATTGAAAAAGCAATTATGAATTCAGATGTTGGAATCAATCCTGAAAACAATGGAGAAGTAATACGCCTAGGGATTCCTCCATTAACAGAGGATCGTCGAAAGCAACTTGTGAGACAAATTAAACAAGAAGCCGAAGATGCAAAGATTAGTATTCGCAACTATCGCCGTGAAGGAATTGATTCAATAAAGAAAGCAGTTAAAGATGGCTTCCCCGAAGACACTGGCAAAAATGCTGAGACTTCTTTTCAAAAGCTGCATGACAAGTACATCAAGTTAATTGATGAAGCTTTTGATGTAAAAGAAAAAGAAGTCCTAACGGTTTAATAAAAACAAGAGAAAGGAAAGAATTTTATTTTTTCCTTTTTTATTTTTTGAGCGTATGGAAGGATTAGTAATTAAGAATACGGGCAATGTATATTTAGTCAGAACTGAAACAGGCTTAGATATTGAATGTAAGGCCAAAGGTAGTTTTAGATTACAAGGCATTCGCAGTACAAGTCCCGTGGTTGTAGGCGATAAAGTAATTGTTGATTTCAAATCTGATGCTACTTCTTATATTACTGAAATACTTGATCGCAAAAACTATATAGTTAGACGTGCATCTAACCTATCGAAACATGCACACATTTTAGCTGCTAATATCGATTTAACTTTACTCTTTGTAACGGTGCGCTCTCCAGAAACAACAACCGTTTTTATAGACAGATTTTTATCTACTGCAGAAGCATATAGCGTGCCGGTATGTCTTGTTTTTAATAAAATAGATCTGTACGATGAAGATGATTTAGCTTATGTAGATGCGCTCATTAATTTATACCAAACGATTGGGTATCCCTGCCAGAAGACCTCTCTTGTAGATGAGTTAGGGGTTGATGAGTTAAAGAATTCAATAAAAGAAAAAGTAACTTTATTGGCAGGGCACTCAGGAGTTGGTAAATCTTTATTCATTAATGTTGTTACCGAAGATAATGAAAAGCGTAAAGTAGGTGATATCTCATCGTATCATCAAAAAGGAATGCATACGACTACTTATTCTGAAATGATAGAAACTAAGCAAGGTGGATTTATTATAGATACTCCGGGAATAAAAGGCTTTGGAACTATTGATATGACTGCAGAAGAAGTATCACACTACTTTCCGGAGATTTTCAAATTCTCCGAAAAATGTTTTTATAATAGTTGTATGCATATAAATGAGCCGAAGTGCGCAGTGATTGAGGCAGTAGAAAATCATTATATCAGTGAAAGTCGATACAATTCGTATCTCAATATATTAGGAGATATTGAGGAAGGCAAGTATCGTTAAAAGCCAAAAGCATGTATCATATTCTTTTTCGAATAGCAGAGATAGTCTATCTAATTACAGCAATTGGGGTAATCATTGTAATCATTTCAGAAAACCGAAATCCAATTAAAACTATTTCATGGATAATGGTGTTGGTTTTTCTACCCGTTTTTGGTTTAATTATTTATGCTTTTTTTGGTCAAGATTATACTAAACGGCGCAACATCTCGAAAAGGATGTATGATAAGATTAAGAAAAGACCTTTAGCAGAGCTCAATTCTTCTGAATTAGTTGATTATCCCTCTCAGCATATTAAATTAATTAAGCTGCTTCGAAATTTAAATCAAGCACCTTTACTTCATGGGAGTTCTGTTGAGTTCTTTGTAACAGGACGTGATAAATTTGACTCATTATTTCGTGATATTGATAAAGCAACTGAACATATTCATATTGAATACTATGCCTGGGATGATGATGTGGTTGGAAATCATTTAAAGAATCTATTGATTAGAAAATCAGCAGAGGGTGTTAAGGTTAGAGTAATTGTAGATGCAGTAGGTTCATGGTATGTTAAGAAAAGATTTTACGAAGAATTTCGTTCTGGTGGCATTGAAATCGAAGAGTTCATGAAAGTAAAATTCCCCATGTTCACATCACACTTCAATTATCGCAACCACAGAAAAATTGTTGTAATTGATGGCAGAGTTGGGTATATAGGAGGGATGAATGTAGCTGATAGATATATGAATGGAGTTTCGTGGGGAAACTGGAGAGACACACATGTTCGAATAGAAGGAAAGGGCGTGCAAGGACTTCAGTCAGTCTTTCTAATTGATTGGTTCATAGTAAGTAAATCGCTTATCACGGCACGTAAATTCTTTCCATCATTGGAAAACTTCGGAGACAATTCAATGCAAATTGTAAGTAGCGGTTCTTATAATCCCGATCGAGAGATTATGAAAGGATTTATGCAAGCAATTTTTAGTGCCAAGTCTTCTATATATATTCAAACCCCTTATTTCATACCTCCTGAGAGTTTGTTAGAAGCTATTATCTCGGCATCAATTAGAGGTGTAGATGTGAGATTGATGGTTCCACGAAAATCCGATACGCTACTTGTGCAACTCGCGTCGAGATCCTACTTTAAGAAACTGTTGATAGCAGGTGTAAAAGTATATTTTTATGAACCCGGCTTTATGCATTCTAAGTTAACAGTTATAGATGATTCATTAACACTGATTGGGTCAACAAACTTTGATATTCGTAGTTTTGAACAAAACTTAGAAGTAGAAGCATTCATTTATAACGAAGAAACAGCATTGCGTGGGAAAGAAATTTTTATCGAAGATCAAAAAAGCTCAACAGCTATTGTCTTGCGCGACTGGATAAAGCGTCCTGTATGGATGCGCTTCAAGGAGTCATTTATCCGTTTATTTACACCTTTGCTTTAAGATTATAATTTATATATGAAAAATATTTTTTTAGTTGGATATATGGGTGTAGGTAAAACTACTATTGGCAAACTGCTTAGTGAAGAGCTGGGTGTGAAGTTTATTGATTTAGACAAATACATTGAAAGCAGATATCGTAAAACAATTCAAGAGCTTTTTGATATTAAAGGAGAGGAAGGGTTTAGAAAAATTGAAAGCGAAATGCTCCATGAAGCAGCGACATTTCAGAACGTTTTGATTTCAACTGGAGGTGGAACACCTTGTTTTTATGATAACATGGAATACATGAATAAAATGGGAATAACGATATATGTGAAAGCCTCTGTTGATCAGCTCGTGTCTCGTCTGTTAGCTTCTAAAAATGTACGACCACTAATACAGAATAAAACACCGATTGAATTAAGAGAATTTGTAACACATCATTTAGGACAACGTAAAAAATATTATTCTCAATCAAATATTACTTATGAAAAAGAACATTTAGTTTCTCTTTCTCAAGTAAATGAAAGTATTGAAGAAATAAAACAATTGATAGAAGTTTATACAAAAAAATAAAAATAAACACTCCAAAATGATATATCAACCTATTAAAACAACTTCATTTGTTGTAAGGGAGTTTCTTTTGAAAGTAAATAAAACTCACTCATCACTCACCATTGGAGTTCCTAAAGAGAACGTGAAATTCGAGAAACGTTTAGCACTTACCCCAGAAGTGGTTGCACTTTTAGTTGATGCTGGTCATAAAGTTATTCTTGAAACAGGAGCAGGAGAACAAATTAATTATTCCGACAACTATTATGCAGACTCAGGAGCTACTATTGTTGACTCACGTGCTCAAGTATTTGAGGCAAATTTAATAATAAAGGTCTCTCCTCCGACTTTGCTTGATGTAAAGCTAATGCGTCCACGTTCAACTGTTTTTTCTTTTCTTCAACAACCACTTTTATCTTCAACTATTTTAGAAGCCATGTCCGCTAAAAGAATAAATGCATTAGCGTATGATTTAGTATATGACAATCAAGGCTCATCACCTTTCGTTACTGCCATTTCGGAGATTGAAGGAACTTTCGCAATAACACTTGCAGCAGAACTAATGAGCAATGCACATGGTGGAAAAGGAATTTTAATGGGAGGAGTTCCAGGTGTTTCTCCAACAGAGGTGGCTATTATGGGAGCTGATGTTGCAGGTACTGTTGCTGCAAGAGCTGCATTAGCATTGGGTGCAACAGTTAAAGTATTTGATAATGACATCAACAAACTTCGTCGTATTCAACATAGCTTAGGACATGCATTATTTACTTCTACACTTCAACCAAATGTGCTTCGTAATGCATTCCATTCAGCTGATGTTTTAATTGGTGCAATGGAATATATCAATCAGCCACATCGGGATAGAATATCTGAAGATTTAATACGTGAGTTAAAGAAAGGAGCTTTAATAATTGATTTACGCTTAGCACATGGAGGATGTTTTGAAACAACTATGGAGTCATGCTTACCTGGTGCGCCTACGTTTTTTGAAAAGCATGGTGTTCTTCATTTCTGCGAAATGAGCATTAGTTCTCGTGTGGCGCGTACAGCTTCTATAGCATTAAGCAATGTTTTTTTAAACTTAATAAATGTTATGTCAATTAGCGGTGGCATTATTGGATTGGCACAAAGCGATAGAGGATTTTCATCTGGATTTTACATGTTTTCAGGGAAGATGGTTAATGCGTATGTTGCAAATTTATTTAATTATCCCGTTAACGACATAGGACTGTTTTTACCTAGTTATTAAAACTGTTTTCTCATTATTTTTCTCTGCACCAGATAATACCACATGGTTAAAATTGTTCCTTTAAATAGAGTTGTAATAGTAATTGCCCACCATACACCAGTTACACCAACTCTCGCAGCCAAAAACATTGCAAAAGGAATTCGAATAGCATTAAATACTATGCTAATAATAGCAGGAGGACTAGTTCGCCCAATGCCATTAAACATTCCCTGTGTAGTTAACTCTAACATCATAAACACTTGAGAAATTCCCAATATAAAAAGATAGTCTCCACCTGCCAAATAGGCTTCACGCTCTGGAATAAATATAGAGAATATATTATTCCCAAATATCATAAAAGCAATGCTCACAAGAACTCCAAAAGACAACATTGTTTTTAATGTAAATGTCAATGCTTTTTTTGCTCTCTCCATTTTGTTAGCAGAATAGTTTTGTGCAACAAAACTTCCCAATGCAGTAGCGAAACCTTGTGTAGTGTTCCAAGTTATTCCTTCTATTTGTCCTCCTGTTGTCTGACTTGTCACACCCAGATGACCACCATGTATAGAGGCAATACGTACTAGATTCATATTAATAAGTGAGAAGAAAATATTCATTGCAGCTACAGGAAAACCTAATTTGAAGATGTTTATAGTGTAACTTGATTTCAGTCGTATCAAAAAAGGAAAATATCCAAATACCCCCTCACGCTTTTTTAAATGCCAAACAAATAAAATCAGAACAACTAGTTGAGAGAAGCAAGTGGCTATAGCAGCTCCCTGTGTTCCTAATGCAGGAATTGGTCCAAGACCAAAAATAAGAAGGGGATCAAGCGCTATGTTAAGAATAAGACCTGTAGCATTATAATAAAAAGGGATATCACTACGTCCGGAGCCAACATATATCCCTGAAAAATTAAGAATCAAAAAAATAATTGGGATACTAGATGATATAATTCGCAAATAGTTAGCTGCCTCAAGTGATATAGCTGGAGATAATTTAAAAAACGCAACAAACAAATAGGGCTTAATAAGAAATATCAAGAAAAACAACACCCCGAGAATGATCGCAATGGTTGTCGTATGCGAGGCATAAATGGAAGCTTTGTCAAAACGTTTAACTCCAATAGATTGCCCAATAGAGACCTCAGCACTTATTTTAGAAAATAATGCAATTGAATGAATCATCCACATCAACATACCCATTGCACCAACTGCTGCAACAGACTCACTACCCAATCTTCCTACCCACGCAAGATCAATCAGATTGTAGGCCATCTGAATAAAACTCGTCGCCATTAGTGGTAAAGCTAATTTTGTTAATTGGCGAGAGATGCTTCCTGTGGTAAAATCTCGATATTGCTTTTGTTTTGTACTTTGAGACACTTTCAGAACTTATTTAATATTGTTTTTGGGCAAAAAAAAGCAATCCGTTTGGATTACTTCCTAAAAGCAGGATAGATTTGAATCAACTCAAATCTATCCTAATAATTCAGATATTTATAATATGAGAAAAATAGAGCGGAAGACGGGACTCAAACCCGCGACCCTCAGCTTGGAAGGCTAATGCTCTATCAACTGAGCTACTTCCGCAATATTATAACTAATTCCTATATTTTTCTTGCAACGCTATCATCTTTAAAGCAGCAATAGCACAATCTTCACCTTTATTTCCATGAGTACCACCAGCTCGTGCTTCGGCTTGCTCTTGGTTGTTTGTAGTGAGCACTCCAAATATTACAGGAGTGTTATATTCAATATTTAATGTTGTTATACCTTGAGTGACACTGTCGCAAACATAGTCAAAATGAGCTGTCTCGCCTTGTACAACACAACCTAAGACTATTATTGCATGTGAGAGTGTTCCTTCAAGAAGTGTTTGTGCCCCAAGAGTAAGCTCAACACTTCCGGGCACATACTCAATTATGATGTCAGATTTCTTTACACCAGCTAAAACAAGTGTATCAACTGCACCTTTTAAAAGATTTTCAGTTATAGGACTATTCCACTCAGAAACTACAATACCAATAATTTTATCTTTACCATTAGGTAATGATGCATTTTGATTACGAGATTTTTCTATTAATGTTGACATGTTATTTCTTACTCAATTTGGCTTGCTCAATATATTTATCTGCTTCCTGCCCTTCTGGCGAGTTCAAATATTTCTTTTTAAGCATTTCAAATGTCTCTGTTGCATTATCATACATTTGCGCATGTAAATAAGCAAGTCCAGCTTTTTTGTAAAAGATTGGAGAAAGCATGTTGTCATTCGCATCTTTCGCTGCTTTTGTGAAGATATTTGCAGCTTTTTCACTTTGATTCAAATTCATATAAACGTCTCCTATAGCACCTGATATTGCAGGAGTAATTAATTTATCTCCACCCTTGAATTTCTTTAAGTAATCTAAAGCTTTTTCATTATCTCCTATTCTACTATAAGAAATACCTGCATAAGCACGAGCCAAGTCAGCAGTTTTAGTTCCACTAAACTGATTCATTACTTCTTCAAATCCTATATAGTCATTTCCATCACCAAAAAGTGCAAGAGAGTCTTGCCTGTTTTGGAAATATCGTTCACCTTTATATATAGCAGCCTGAGCATTTTCATTTTTTGGCTTTAAGTACAAATTATGATAAGCTAGAACAGCTAACACAATCAATACTATGATCCCTAATCCATACATAATGGCTTTTTGGTTCTTTTCAATAAATTGCTCCGAACTTGATAGTGCCTCACCGATATTCTCTAAATTCTTTTCGGTTCTTTGTTCTCTCTGTTTTTTCGACATTTTATATATAAAAAAAGGTTTTTAAATTGCTGTGGCAAAAGTAATGGTTTTTGGCTAATAAATAAAATATAACGGTTGTTTTTTAAGAAAGATATTTGTATCCCATTAATCTTTTAATTAGGTTTGTAGTCAAAGATATTATGAGGAGTGATTTTTTTAATTATAAATAACAAATGCAGATGAAGAAATTTTTATTCATAATAGGCTTAGTATTTAGTTTGATAGGGTCAAATGTACAGGCTCAACAAGAAAATGTTTTCACTAGTGTACCAGAAGTTAATGGAAAAGTTGTTTTTCAACAATTTATCCATACACACTCAGGACTCGATGAAGACCAAAGTTATGCTATTCTCTATAAATGGGGAAAGGATAACTATGCAAACAATCCACTCTTAGCAGGGATTAGATTTAACGACAAAGATTATAACATCACTGTAAGCTCTAAGGTAGAACTTTTATTACCAGAGAACAGTCAAGGTGTTCGGGAAAAAATGATGATGAACTATCGCTTTGATGCAAGCATTACCAATGCGGGCTGTGTGCTTAAAGTACGTGATGTCACTTATCAGACAGTTAGAGAAAAAGGGAAGAGCTTTTTCCCTAAAACATCTTCTGCAGAAGAGATGATAACTGATAATGCAATAAACTCTGTTTCGAATGATAAAGAATTAAAAGAAAATTTGCGAAAGAGCACACTTTATTTTCTAAATGAATTATATAACGATTTAAAAAAAGAACTTTCAGTCTCAAATTAACCGCTTACTCAGCAGTAATTATACATTTAAGTATTTAATGCTGACTTCATTTATTCTTTTATTTGTCAAATCTTTTGGTAAATAAAAAATAAATGTCTAATTTTGCGCCCTGATTTCGTGGAAGAGTAGAATTAAAAACGGAATATAAATAAAATAACAATATAGCCATGGCCAAGATTTGTCAAATAACAGGTAAAAAAGCAATGGTTGGAAATAACGTTTCACATTCAAATGCGAAAACGAAACGCAAATTCAACGTAAATTTGTTCAAGAGAAAATTATATTGGGTAGAAGAAGAGTGCTGGATCAGTCTTAATGTATCTGCAGCTGGACTTCGTACCATTAATAAAATTGGATTAGATGCTGCACTTAAAAAAGCTGCGGGCAAAGGATATCTTAATGCTTAATCGATAAGGAGTATAACATTATGGGAAAAAAAGCAAAAGGCAATAGAGTGCAAGTAATTTTAGAGTGCACAGAGCATAAAGAAAGTGGTATGCCCGGAACATCGCGATACATCACGATGAAAAACAGAAAAAACACAACTCAACGACTTGAATTGAAAAAATACAATTCAGTGTTGAAGAAAATGACATTACATAAAGAAATTAAGTAAAAAAGATAAGCCATGGCAAAAAGAGCAGTCGCAGGTTTTCGCGATAAAACAACAACGTCAGGACGTAGTCACACAAAAGTGATTAAAATGGTAAAATCAGAAACTGGTTCTTACACATTTAGAGAGGAAATGGTACCTAACGAACAAGTTCAAGATTATTTCAAGAAATAATCTTGAGTTAATAATATATAAAACTATCCTTGCATGCATATGCAGGGATTTTTTTTGTCTTCAATTTTGTAGCTTTGTGTATTAGACAATAAAAGTTTGAAAGCTTCGATTTTATTAATAAATAATTGAAAATAGGTTTGTTATGGCATTATTTAATATCTTTTCTAAAAAGAAAAAAGAGACGCTAGACAAAGGTCTTGAAAAAACAAAAGATAATATATTCTCTAAACTAACACGTGCGGTAGCAGGGAAATCTGAAGTTGATGAACAAGTATTAGATGAGTTAGAAGAGGTTCTTATTTCATCTGATGTAGGTGTTGATACTACTATAAAAATTATAAATAGGATTGAAGAGAGAGTTGCACGTGATAAGTACTTATCAACTGATGAACTCACTACAATTTTACGTGAAGAAATTGCAAACCTATTGATGGATAATAATTCCACTGATATAGAAGACTTCTCAATTCCAAAGGGTAGAAAACCTTACATTATTATGGTGGTCGGTGTAAATGGTGTTGGCAAAACCACAACAATAGGAAAATTGGCACACCAGTTTAAATCTAAAGGGCTGTCAGTCTACTTAGGTGCAGCTGATACTTTTAGGGCTGCAGCTGTTGAGCAGCTTATAATATGGGGTGAACGTGTAGGTGTACCAGTTATTCATCAGAAAATGGGATCTGACCCAGCTTCAGTTGCTTTTGATACGGTTAGCTCAGCTAAAGCTAAAAATGCCGATGTTGTAATTATCGATACAGCTGGACGACTTCACAATAAAGTGAACTTGATGAATGAGCTAACTAAAATAAAAAATGTTATGAGTAAGGTAGTTCCTAATACTCCAGATGAAATAATGCTTGTATTAGATGGCTCAACAGGTCAAAATGCTTTTGAACAAGCAAAGCAATTTATTGCAGCAACAGAAGTTACTTCATTAGCAGTAACAAAGCTTGATGGTACTGCAAAAGGAGGTGTGGTAATAGGTATTTCAGATCAATTTAAAATACCCGTCAAATATATTGGGCTCGGCGAAGGAATTGATGATTTACAAGTCTTCCGTCGAAAAGAATTTGTTAATTCGTTATTTGGCGAATAACATAAAAAAAAAGAGTGTGATTGATAAAAGATTGCAATTTGACAGATGATAAAAAACAGGATTGATGTTGTATCCTTGGGTTGTTCTAAAAACTTAGTTGACTCCGAATTGCTGATGCGTCAGCTTCTTGCAAATGGTTACACAATAGAGCATGACTCTGATAATCCAAGAGGAGAAATTGCAGTTATAAATACATGTGGATTTATAGGTGATGCCAAAGAAGAGTCTATCAACATGATTTTATCTTTTGCAGAACAAAAGAGGCACAATAAACTTAATAAACTCTTTGTTATGGGTTGTTTGTCCGAACGATACATGGCAGAGCTGAGTGAAGAGATCCCTGAGGTTGATAAATTTTATGGGAAGTTCGCGTGGAGAAATTTAATTTCAGATTTAGGTAAATCATATAATAAAGAATTGTCTCTTGAAAGACATCTTTCTACTCCTAACCATTACGCTTATATCAAAATATCTGAAGGATGTAATAGATCTTGCTCATATTGTTCAATTCCTTTAATTACAGGCAAGTACAATTCGCGTCCAATGGAGGAAATTGAAGAGGAGGTTCGAAACTTAGTGCAAAATGGTGTAAAAGAGTTCCAATTTATAGCGCAAGATTTGACCTACTATGGTTTAGACATTTACAATGAGATGAAAATAGCCGATTTGGTTAAACGAGTCTCTGCAATACCCGGAGTTGAATGGATTCGTCTACACTATGCATATCCCGCACATTTCCCAATGGATTTACTGTCCATTATTCGTGAATGCGATAATGTGTGTAAATATTTAGATATAGCTCTACAGCATATAAGTGATAACATGTTGACAAACATGAGACGAAATATCACTAAAGAAGAGACTACTAACTTAATACAAACTATTAGAAAAGAAGTTCCCGGCATTCATTTGCGAACAACTCTCATGGTTGGGCATCCTGGTGAAACAAATGATGACTTTATTGAATTATTGGAATTTGTAAAAGAGATGCGCTTCGAGCGCTTAGGTGCTTTTCCCTATTCACATGAAGAGGATACTTATTGTGATAAAAACTATACGGATGATATTGCACCACAGATTAAGATAGAAAGATTAAACAAATTGATGGAACTCCAAGAAGAGGTAGCATTAAGCATAAATGAATTAAAAATTGGACGAACACTTAAAGTAATAATAGACAGTGAAACTCCCGACTACTACATAGCAAGGACTGAGTTTGACTCTCCCGATGTGGATGGTGAAGTGCTTATTAGTAAAGAAAGAAAGTTAAAGGTAGGTTCATTTTACCCCGCATTGATTACTTCAGCTACGCCATTCGATTTAGAAGCTACGATTGTTTAGTTGATGCCACCACAATTAAAAACACTTGAGACATGACAAATAAAGAGCTTATAGCAGAGCTATCCGATCGATTGGGTTGGACGCAAGTAAAGGTCTCGGAAATACTTGCTCAGGCAGTTGATCAAATTAACGCCGACTTAGCCAACAACTCATTAATAACAATTCAGAACTTTGGTACTTTTCAAACAAAGAAAAAAGCAGAACGCATTTCAGTTAACCCACTAACTAAGCAGCGTTTCCTCGTTCCACCTAAAATATCAGTACACTTCAAACCCTCCTCTGTCCTAAAAGAAAAATATAACTAGAATAGTATCATGAACAATAGATTAAGCATGCAAGATATAATTGATATGTTAGCATCCCAGCATGATATACCTAAAGAAGATGCCAAGAAGTTTATTGTAGAACTCTTCAATGTAATAGAGCTGGGTCTTACTTCTGATGAATTAGTTAAAATAAAAGATTTCGGAACATTTAAGCTTACGCCTATTCAAGAACGAGAAAGTGTGGATGTTAATACCAAAGAGAAAATAGTTATTGCACCACATCGTCGTATTACATTTATACCTGCTCCAACTCTTAAAGCATTAGTAAATAAACCATTTGCACATTTCGAAACTACCCCTTTGAACGATGGCATTGTTTTTGAAAATGTTAGAGAAGGTGTTTCTGCTGAAGATGATGATGAGGAGGATGAATATGTAAATAGCAACACAGATGTTCCACTATCAGATAACACCCTTGATGCACTTTATGAGTCTGCAGATTTAATAAATATCATTGAGAGTACTAATAGAGATAACAGCACTAAAGGAAATTCAAAAAGCTCTCTTCAAAAGACCACACATGATAATAAACATGAAGAAACTGAAAATACTCCTTTTTCTGATGCAACCCATGAATCACTTCCCATTGATTATGCAAATGAAAAGAAACTCAAACCCACTTCTAAACGCTCATTTTCACCTTGGTATATAGCTTCAGTTATATTTATAACGTTTTTCATTCTTTTCACTTACAAGTTATTCTATCAAAGAAATAATACACCTCCCAAGCAAGTGGTTGAGCAGAGTGAAATTCCTAAGCCAATAAAACAAACTCCACCTGTTATTAAAAGCACTACTTCTTATGAAAATGATGAATCTGTTGAAACAATAAAAATGGAAGCAGGAAAAACTTTGCGCTTAATTGCATTAGACAAATATGGCAGTCGCGAGTTTTGGGTGTATATTTATCTGAAAAACAAAGAGAAGATCAAAAATCCTGATGTTGTACCTGTAGGGTTAGAAATAGTTTTACCCCATATATCAGAATATGACATAGATCCTAATAATTCAGAATCAGTTGCTAAAGCGAAGAAAATCGGAGATGAAGAAATGAAGAGGTTTTGGTGATAATACGATAATGAATATCCAATCATTCAATTAGGGTCTGCTGAAAAAGTCTAAAAGCAGTGATTTACAGTAAAATAGCATGCGTTTTTGTTGTATAAATGCACGACTTTTTGTATTTTTACATCAAAATCCTTGCACTTATGTTCAAATACACTTCACAGAAACAGTTGTCAATTTTTGACTTTCACACCGACTTTGAGAGCAAACTAAATGCTGATAATCGATGGGTGAAAATGGCTAAAATATTAGATTGGGACAAGTTAGCTGCAGTTTATGCAAAAAGTTTCTCCACTACGATGGGCGCAAGCAGTATTGATGCCCGTATTGTAATAGGAGCCTTGATTATTAAGCATTTAGAAAAGAAAGACGACAGGGGTACTATTGAAATCATTCAGGAAAATCCTTACATGCAGTTTTTCCTTGGTTTTGATCATTTTACCGATAAATTAGTTTTTGATCCAAGTCTTTTTGTTACCATTCGTAAACGTCTGGGCAATGAAGCTTTTGATAAAATGAACCAAGTAATCATTTCAGGTGCACTTGACATTGAGATTCAAGAAGATCAAGATGAGCCCTTTGATGAGTCAAATAAGAATGACCATTGCTGTGATGATGTATCAAATTCTGATTTGCAATCTCCAGCTCAACTAAAAAAAGAGTTTCCCAATAAAGGAAAGTTGCAGTTAGATGCAACAGTTTGCGATGCATATATCAAATATCCGACGGATTTGAATCTACTTAATGAAAGTCGTGAGAAAGCTGAAGAGCTAATAGATAAACTTGTTTTATTACTGAAGATAAAGCCACCAAGAACCTATCGACGTGTTGCACGAGCTGATTATTTGAATGTAGCAAAGAAAAAGAGAAAAAGCAGACAAATAATTCGTAAAGCAATACGAAAACAGTTAGGTTACCTGAACCGTGACATTAAGTATATAAAAACAATGTTGAGTGAAAACGACTTTTCTGGTAATCTGTTTACGGCACAGGATAAAAAGTATTGGCAAACTATTCAAGAGTTATACCGCCAACAAGAAGAGATGTATCGTGCCAGGACCAATAGTATTGCACATCGGATTACATCCATTCATCAGCCTTTTATACGTCCAATTGTCAGAGGAAAAGATGGGAGAAAAGTGGAGTTTGGCTCCAAAATAAACGTCAGCCTGATCAGAGGTTTTACAAGAATAAATCAGTTCAACTATGAGGCTTTTAATGAAAGCGTTTATTTGCAAGAGCAGGTGGAAGATTACAAGAAACTAATGGGATATTATCCCGAATTGGTTCAAACCGACGATATTTATATGACACGTTCAAACAGAAATTATCTTAAAGAGCATGGTATCCGGCACACAGGACGACCGTTGGGGCGTAAACCTAAGAAAGAGAAAGTAAGCAGATATCAGAAAGAGAAACAGAGAAAGGAAAAAGCAGAGCGCAATCAAATAGAAGGAAAGTTTGGACAAGGCAAAGCAGGCTATAATTTAAACAAGATAAAGGCGCGATTAGAATCAACGCATGAGAGTTGGGTAGCAAGCATTGTATTCGTAATGAATATCCTAAAAGCAATGAAGGATATTTTTTGTCCAAATTTTAAAGAGCATATTCTTATGCTGTATTTCATCTTTTATTACTCAAAAACAAATTCGCATCAATCCGTAAAGCAACAAATTGCTTAAGATTAAAAAACATTTTCAGCGGACCCCAATTAGAGATTTAATCTCTTTCAGTATACTATCAATAAAAAAGCTGTCTACAAAATAAGTAATATTTGTAGACAGCTTTCATATTTATTTAAAGTAGATATAAAGGTATTTAGAGCTTACTGAATATCAAATTCATTTTCATTTTATCTTTAGTTTTGAAAATGGTTGTTGCAGTTGGTATCATTTGATTAAATACCGCGCTAACAGTCGGTTGATTTTGAACATATGTTATCTCTATATCAATTGGAATAAGCAAATAGGTAAGATCTTTTATTTCTCCTTCATTCTTATCTTTATAGTAGTTCACCATTGTAGATAAATTTCCAAAGTTATATGTATAGGTTGTAGCATCTAATTGTGCATAAAAACTTGTTACATTATTTGGGATCCGTCTTTCTTCAAAAAAATCCTTTAAATCATCTTTATTAATAAGCAATAAATAGGGTGAAGGATCTAGTTTATACTCTAAACTACTACTAGTTTCGGGCAATGCAACTACTTGAAATTGAGCAAGGTTTAATGCTTGATTGGTTAGTTTATCAGCTTTTTGTGAGAAAGGGAATATTAATTCTGTAAATACTCCAGCAGGGCTCTTTAAGAATGCATACTCATCATTTTCCTCTAAAAGCTTTTCGTTTTTACTTTTGATTTGATTAATTTGAATTACCTCAGGAGTAGTATTTAATATTAAACTTGCTGATCGAATCGTATCTTGATTTTTCGAAGATCCATTTTTATCCAAGTAATGATAGTGAAGATATAAATAAGTGTGATCTATTTTCATTATTGAACTAGAACCAAAGTCTGTAGTTATATAAAGACCCTTAAAATACTCTTTAAAACTATCAGTATTTAAATCTTTAACTGTCTCGGCGACATTATGTATTCTCACTCCTAAAGATTTTGGCAAGTCTACAAATGCTCGATGATAATAATCACTTTGTGCTCTTTCAGATTCAGGAACTTCGACATTACCTGCTGTAAAAAGTCCTTTACCTATGGGAGGAGCTGTAATATCAACATATTCTGTTGGATCGAAATTGGTGTAATGATTAAACTTTGGCAGGCTTTTGTTTATTTCATAAACAGATAATCCAATTGGTCCTAAAGAGTCACCTTTCCACGAGTTATAAAATATCCCAAGCTTCACAGAGTCAATAACAGCGCCATCGGGAAAGTTCTTCATTTCCGGATAGTAAAATTCTCCTACGTAGTCTGATTTAACACTCCCAAAAAGAGGATCTTTATATTCTCCTAAAACTGGGTTTCTTGCTTTTGCAAACATTCCGTCAGGCAATAAAGAGTCTACTGATACAGTTCTTGCTTCAATGAATAGAGAATCTGCACCAACCGTTATTTTATCTGTTTCAGGCTGAATAGTAAATCCTAAATTTTTTAATGAATCATCGCATGAATAAGTCAATACGACAAGCATTAAGAAAGCTGTTTTAAATAGTTGTTTATACTTCATTTATATTTTGAAAAATGTTTAACACACAAATATCAGAAAAATTCCTTGCAAATCTACATCTTTGCTGTGCTTTCTTCTTTATTTTAAAGTTATTTGTAAAGTACTCTATGTATGCAATATAAAAAAGCCCATTTGATAAACTATTTGACAGACTGAACAATTAAATTCCTTATACAAATACAGCTTCCTGATTTGCAATCAGAAAGCTGTATACAATTTATTTTTTATCTATATCAAAATGAGATTTGACATAGTATATAATTGAAAGCAATAGTGTTATGCATCAATTTTATTGTAAAACTCATTAACTTGCTCAACGTAAGAATCGAAGTCGGAATTCATTTGAAGAAAATCAACATTCTTTTCTTTAATGTAATCTTTTATTTCCTCAGAAGTATTTTCACTTCCTTCGATAACTCCATCTGAGTATTCGACTGCAAGCTTTGTTAGATTATTATAATCCATTATACCACGTTCTTTCACTCTATTTATAACACCTTCATCGATAGTTTCGAATTTCAATTTATCAGCAAAATTCTCCTTGAAAGGTTTTTCAAATTTATCATCGTAAATTGAATAAACAACTTTCACGTCTTTAAAGTTAGGATCATCTGCGTAACCTTTCTTTATAAACAATGGAGCTAAAGCAGACATCCAACCATGACAATGAATAATATCTGGAATCCATCTAAGTTTTTTGATAGTTTCCATTACACCTCTAATGAAGAAAATGCTACGTTCATCATTATCCTCATACTCATCACCATTTGCATCAACAGTTGTTTCACGATCCTGGAAATAATCTTCATTATCTATAAAATAAACCTGCATTCGCGCAGCTTGTATAGAAGCAACTTTAATAATAAGAGAATGGTCTGTATCATCGATAATTAAGTTCATTCCTGAAAGACGAATCACTTCATGCAGTTGATTTCTTCGCTCATTGATGCTGCCATATTTGGGCATAAAAGTACGAATTTCATGTCCTTTTTCTTGAATTAATTGAGGTAGATTTCTGCAGGTTGAGGATTGTTGTGTTTCGGGTAAATACGGGCAAATTTCTTGAGTAATAAACAGTATTTTCTTTGAATTCATTTTGTATATATATATTATTTACTTACAAAGATAATAAAAAAAAATCAGATAACATCAAAATATTTTGCTAACAATTTTCTTTTTTGCTGATATTTAGGATATTATAGGTTTCTAAACTCTTCGTTCGACATTTGCCCAAAAACTTCTTTTGAAGATATTTGTTCTTACATTTCGGTATATCTCCAACATTTAGTTCTTTTGCAAAGAATTTACCACACCACTTATTTATGTATAACAAGAAAGATATTATAAAAATCAGCTACCCAATTTTTTTGAGCCTATTGGCTCAAAATATTATTCAGGTAATTGACACTGCATTTCTTGGTCGTGTGGGCGAGGTAGAGTTGGGTGCTTCTGCTTTGGCTGGAATTTTTTACATAGCTGTTTACACACTTGGGTTTGGCTACAGTATGGGTAGCCAAATACTCATCGGAAGGAGAAATGGAGAGGGGAACTATCATCAAATCAGTGATATAGTCGTGCAGGGGTTGTTGGTGATGATACCTGCAGCTTTGTTGTTAATCCCTGTAATGAATTTTGTTTCGAGTTCTTGGTTGCCCTATATGTTTGAATCGGAAGAGATAACCGTAGCAGTTAATAAATATCTCGATTGGCGATTTTATGGCCTAGTGTTTGCTTTTACAAACTCGATGTTTCGCGCTTTCTATATCGGCATAGCAGGCACAAAAATACTTACGGTCAATGCCGTGATTATGGCTTTGACCAATGTGTTATTCGATTATCTTTTAATCTTCGGACACTTTGGTTTTCCCGAAATGGGTATCGCTGGTGCAGCATTGGCTTCAGTCATTTCAGAATTAGTTTCCACTATTTTCTTTATTCTTTATACATTTAAGACGATAGATTTGATAAAATATGGATTCAAAAAGATTCGAATTCAGTTGACTGTTGTAAAGCAAGTGTTAAGTATCTCCGTGTTTATGATGATGCAATATCTACTTTCCATAGTAGTATGGATGCTTTTCTTTGTATTCATCGAAAAGCTAGGTGAGCGGCCCCTTGCCATTTCAAATATTGTGCGCAGTTTCTATACCATTCTTATCTTACCTGCGCAAGCATTAGGCACAGCAACTAATACTATGGTAAGTAATACCATTGGTGCAAACCGTCATTCTGATGTGTTAAAACTATTGGGGCGTGTAATTAAAATAAGTTTGATTATCACAGGAGTCATTATGGTTCTGGTATTACTCTTCCCGCGCGTGATGATACATATATACACAAACGATCCCTTGCTCATTTCGCAAACTGTGCCTCCCATGTATGTGCTGCTCACGTTGCTGCCCATATTTAGTGTGGGGGCTGTTTTCTTCAATGCAGTTTCGGGTACAGGTAACACCAAAACAGCTTTGATATTTGAACTAATTACATTGTCTTTCTACTTATCCTACATGTGGTGGATCATCGTCTATTT